>JBAYAV010000055.1:0-11689 GCA_041669565.1 Lentisphaeria bacterium | reverse complement strand
TGTTCCGGGTAAGGGGCATTCTTTTTTGGAATATAAACAAATATCCCGGAAACGAGGCGCACAATTTATGGATGCTATGACTCATCAATATCCGGATATGACTCTGTTGACCTTTTTTATGCTCGGATCAAGCATGAAAAATTTGGATGCGGATCATTTGGAGCAGTCTTTACAGGAATCCTCTTATGGTCTTTTCCCGGCTTTTATCAATGGGATGCTTGATGCCATGCCAGCGTCTTTTACTTTGATTGATGGGGGAGAAGAAGCCTATCAGGCAAGTTGTGATCAAGATTTTTTGCAGATATACTGGAATCAGAAAAGTGATGCCTTGAAATTGGTCGCTCCGGAAAATAAAAATAAATACAGCAGTCAAGTGCAAGTTGGTTTTGGGCTGTGGATCGATCCTTATATCGCTTTTATGCACGACCCCAAAAACAATTATCGCCCTTTTCGAAATTTTAAAAACCTGATTGCTCCAAATGGAATGAATCAGCTGAATTTCTTGTCTAAAAATCTCCGGTCTGCGTTGAAGTATAGTGATCAATATGTTTGGGATTGGTGTGAATATGGTAGATGGTGGCCCATCAAGTTAGCGGATTGGCGCATGAAACGCTGCTTGAAAACTCCAATGAAAGGGGCATTGTGGGAGCAGACTGCTCCAGGAATTACGCAGGCTTATAATTTAGCAAGGGGCTCTAAGTTTATTCTTGAAAGGATGAATACGGAGAAAGAGAGAAAAAATCTTGTTAAAAATTTTGGATTTGAGACTGCGCAGGGCCAGCGGTTTCCAGGATGGGCCTTTTGGCAAACGAAAAAAAGCCAGGAAAATGGCGGGCAGCCCGTGTTGTCAACTCTGGGGCGTAATCAGTCAAAATGCGTAGAGTTAAAAAAGGTCTCTTATGGATCAATGATCGGATATGTGGATGTTATGCCGGGGGATGTCTTTTATGTCGAAGCATGGAGTAAGGGCGACGGTGTAAGCATTAAGGTCTCTTGGAAAGATGTTCAAAAACGAAAACTTCCGGATGATAAAGTTAAAAATATTCCATTGCAAACTGATTATCCGGAAGGCTGGAACAAAGCGATGGGGGTTGTTATTGCTCCGGATCATGCAAGACAGTTGTCGTTATCATTAGGCGCTAAAAATTCAACAAAGAGAATCTTTTTTGATGATGTAAAAATTTATAAACTGAATGATATCAAGTGATGTTAAAAAAACAAAATGAGGTGACATATAAGAAACAATTTTTTTAATGTTGCTTTATAATAAAGGGCATCTCGGATGCATTTCAATTGCTTGGGACGTGGGATCAAAGAAGCAAAAAAGAAGGACTAAAAGGTGGAATTGAAAATGAAACAAAAACAAAGGGAAAACAAATCGGAGTTATTTACGCTTATAGAACTCCTCGTTGTAATTGCTATTATTGCAATCTTAGCAAGTATGCTGTTACCTGCTTTAAGTCAGGCAAAGGCAAAGGCAAAAAAAATATCATGTGTTAATAATATGAAGCAATTAATGCTTGGGACTACGATGTATGGTGGGGATTATGATGGCTTTATGCCTCCAAATACTCTTTTCGGTCATCCTTACTACGCATATTTTTTGTATCTCGCTGGAAAATTTCGGAATACTGCTCAATTGCATTCTTTGGGGTATTTAAATACGAAATCGATCCATTATTGTCCGGACGAAAAGGTTACGGACATGTTGTGGAATACAAATAAAACTCGCTGGAGTGATAGTTGGCCATCGAGTTCTCTAAAGGGAAATTATTTCTATTTTATTCAAAATGGGTGGGGGAGTTCTTCCGCGCCTGAGACGTTTATGCGTTTTACAAAAATGGGCAATAAAGCCTGTTTGGCGGATGCTTCCTGTTATGATCTTGTGCATGCGCCAAATCATGGCTCGATTGGAACTCCTGTTACGAATGTCGGGTATGCGGATGGCTCTGTAAATTCCGTTATCTACAATTTTAATGCGATATCAGGAAGTGCTGCTTCTAGAATGGTAACGACATTCGAACTTTTTGACGAGAAAAAATAATTTTAGCAAAGAATTATTTTGATGAATGGATAAGAATTTATTAGGAGAAAAATGCCAAAGAATAGCTCCAGCCTTACCCGATTCAGGAGAAAAAGATCTTATATTACGAATTATTTTTTTAGGAAGAATTTAATAATAATATTTTTCTTTTTCTTTTGTGCATTTAGTTTTTCTGCCGACAATTTGTCTGCCATAAATGGTGTCAAATCCGGTAAAACGAAAACTGCAATGGCGCATTGGTGGGGATTTAATCGTGAGGATTCCACCAAAGCCCTTCAAGCTGCGATTGATTCAGGCGCTTCCATAGTTGTGGTAAAAAAAAGGTCTTCGCCGTGGATTATTCGCCCCATAAAATTGCGAAGCAATCAGACTATAATTCTGGAAGATGGTGTTGAAATAATAGCGAAAAAGGGCGCTTTTAAGCCTATCCGGGATTGTCTCTTTTCTGCGGTAAAGTGTGAAAATATTGCGATCAAGGGTAAGAATGCCAAGCTGATAATGCATAAAAGCGATTATCACGATCAAACAAAATATGTAAAATCAGAATGGCGTCATGGTATTAATCTGCTTTCTTGCGAAAATGTTTTAATTGAGGGGCTCACCATTAAAGATACGGGCGGTGATGCAATTTATTTAGGATCCGCTGGAGTTCCGAAAAATTATTGTCGTAATGTGCGGATTGAAAGGGTGATCTGCGATGGCAACAACCGTCAGGGGATCAGTGTTATTAGTGTCGAAAATCTTCTTATAAAAGATTGCACGCTGAAGAATACCAGCGGAACGGATCCGATGGCTGGAATTGATTTTGAGCCGAATCATCAAAATCAGCGCTTGGTTAATTGCGTGGTTGAAAATTGTGATATTATCGCAAATGGTAGAAGTGGCATTACGACTTACATAAAACTAGATCGTAGATCTGCTCCTGATATCTCTATTACAATAAAAAATTGCCGGATAAAAAAGAACAAAATCGGCGTTTCATTTGCGGTTCCGCGTGGCCGTTTTTTTGTAAAAGAACCTGCGAAAGGTTTTATTCGTTTGGTTGATTGCACGATTGAGGATTCGGAAGAAAGATCTGTTCAATTTGGGAATTTTCGTTTTGATAGTTTTAAGGTTGTTTTAAGTCGTTGTAAGCTAAAAAACAGTTCGTTGTTTTCGCCTATTGGTGTGATTGCAACTCCAGGTATTTCTTATTCAATGGGGAATATTCATTTTGAAGATTGTATTGTCACCGATAAGCATAACAATCCTTTAATCCGTTTTGTCAGTAATTTTGCTCCGGAAACAAAGCTTGTTGATATTAATGGTACTGTTCTTTTTAACGACAAGCCGGTGGATATTGTCTCGTATATAAAACAGAATAAGTGGGATCGGGTAACTGGGTTTGCTTCGGTTGCCATTGAGCTTGACAAACTCAAACAGATCGATTCCTTGAAAGGTGAATCATGTCCACGGGCTGTTGACAATTTGACCTTTCGTTCCATGGTTGGTTTTTTGATTGCAGGTCGTAAAAATCAGAGAGTCACTTTCGTTTTGGATTATCAGTTGCTTCGAAAGAGTACGCGAAAAATGAAACTTATTTTAGAGTCTCCCACGGGTGAAAAAACACAACTAAAAGATGCTGTCGGTAGAAATGAAAAGGATAAAAATCCATTTGAAAATAAATACTCCTTTGTTCCAAAAACAACTGGTGTTTTTAAAATTACTGGCAACCCGCAGGGAAATTCCGTGAACATGAAAGAATGCAGCGCGCCTTACTCAATTGCTTTGCCAAAAACAGGCTTCCTCAATCTATTCCATCCCGAACAACCCGTTTATTTTGATATCCCAGAAGGTGTTTCAAAAATACGAATCCTTATTAGTGGACAGGATGCAAGAGAAACGGTTGATCCTGCAATTAAAATAGACGGTAAAGTTGTGGCAAAGGCTAAAAAGGTCGATGCGATTGCGCATTTGTTTGACATTGCTGTTTCCTCAAGTTCTCATCGCCAAACCGGTGTTATTGAATTTCATAATGCTGTGGAAGATGTGATGATAAAAATACTGGGACCTCTTCAGCCAATCATTTCTGTAAACGAAAAAGATCTCGTGATCCGTGAATTTAAAACAATGCCATAAACACGCGGAAAGAGGGCAACTCTAAAATAAAATTCAATCGCTATTATAATTTCCCTAAATTATAGGAACTCCATAAAATCGACGATACAAAATTCGTGCCGGTGAATCCAGAGGTCCAGCACATATAGAGTCGATCGTGATAAATGGTGATGCTTGGATAATGTAAGCTGGCTCGATCATCGATGTCGGCTACGGAAACCCAATGCTCAAAGTCTTCGGTATAAACAATCCCGAGCTTTGTCCTTAATTTATGACTTGTTTCATCGTATTCATATTGCGCATGCGTTTTTGGAATTTTCTGGTACATCATAAAGGCAACTTTCTTGCTTGTCTTTTGAGTAAGAAGCCCCTCAGGATTCGCATATCTTAAATCGGTTACGCAAATAGAATGCCGAATGCCGCCAGCGGGCTCGGGTAAGGATAACAATAAATTATGGTAGGTCCAATGTTCTGCGTCATCACTGGTGTAATACCGATATCCAGAGGGTGGCCCGGCAGTATATTGGTTGAATCGGGTTAAGGCATGCCATTTTCCGTTTAGATAGGTTATTGAAACTTCGTGATCCCTTTGGTTCTCGATGTCGGTTCCAATGCGAATCGGGTTGTTTAAATGCCACAGCTCTAAATCGGTGCTCCACATGGCGCAGGCGATGCCCCCAGTGTCACCATGGGGCATTTTATCTGCCAGTAGTTCACAGCTTAAATAATATTTTCCATTCACATATTGGAGCTGCTGGGTGTCTTCTACTAAAATATTCCTTTCCGCAAAGGATGCGTATGCCGGATCCCTGTAGTCAATGCCAGAGACGTTGGCTATATGTTGAAGAAAGTTGTCTGACGTTAAATCGGAGGGACTTTCATATTCTCCTGCGGAGTTTTTAATTGCGACTTGCAAGGGCTGTTCTGCACGAAATTCTGCCTTCGAAAGAGAAAAGTCCTGATAAAATACGCTTGTCTTATTTTTGGTATACAGACAGCGTATCGTATCGCTATCTTTTTTATACATTCGGGGTGCCCAGCCAACTGTTTTCTCCGGCACTAAATCAAAATAATGGGTGAGCTCCCCAGTCAAGATGTTCCGAATATTGAGATGATAATTGCTTGAAGAGCGATATAAAAATAATAAGCTATTCTTTCCCTGAACACAGTCCGCTAAAATCTGTGAATCATGAACACCTGAATGCGTCTCTTGAGAGGCTAACTTTACGTTGTTAAGGATGATTTCGCCCCGGATATCAACGAGAGATGCTTTTTTCATTTTTCTGTTTCTTTGTTTTCGTAAAGTTTTTTAAGCATTGGTTTAACGATTGCAGCAAGCTCTTCATACCCCTTTTCGTTGTGGTGAATCATGTCTGCAACATAAATATCGGTACGCAGTTTTGCATTTGAATCATACATCAAAGAATGAATATCAACCAGAGAGGTGTCCTCATGATTTTGAGCATATTCGCTAAAAAGTTTATTGCAAAGGACTCCCTGATTTCGATCTAACTTAATTCCAGGAGAGAGCCTGATTGGAATAATCAAGAATTTAATTCCGGGAAAATCCTGTCGCGACCATTCAAATAGCCGATGGGTTAGTTGAATGACTTCGGAAGGACGATAACCATTGGCGAGGTCATTTGCGCCAGTATAATAAAGCATTACGGAAGGTTTTACCGGGAAAACAAGGCGAAGGTAATAGTATAAAGTCTCTTCGGTTGTTGCGCCGCCAAATCCGGTATTGGTTATCGGAAGCGGATACATTTGCTGATAGCATTTGTGGTCAGTACGCCAAAATGCCATGGTCGAACTGCCATAAAAAAGAATGCCGCCTTCTTTCGGTGGATTGGATTCCAGTTGTTTTTGAAGCCCTTCAATTTGTTTGTCAAATCGGTGTAAATCAGTTTTTGTGTCCATTTTATGCCTTTTTACTCTAATTTTTATGTCTTCTGCAATAGAGATCATTTTCGGTTGTATTGTTTTGGTATGATTGTAACTGCTATGATGTCTGAAAAACCTGGACGAAAAAGGTTGTTTTGAATGGATTGCATAAAAGAAAAAGGATCCGGAATGATCATTCTACGGGCAATTCAGGCCTGGATGCCCATTCGGTCCAGCCGGCATCATACCACTTTACATTTTTATAACCTAAAAGACGAACGAGAACAAAGTATGTCTGACTTGCCTGATGCCCCGTACGGCAATGAACAATCACCGGCGTCTCTTTTGTTGGAATGAGCTCTGAATAAGCTGCAGTAAGCATCGAAATAGGCTTAAATAGCCGAAAATCCTGTTGGATTAGGGTGTCTTCAGGGTAGGGACGATTGATGGCGCCGGGAATATGGCCGCCGCGCGCTTCGTCGCGTTTCTTGCCAGTAAAGTAGTCTGCCGGACGGACATCAAGAAGGATGCTTCCCGGCTTGTCCATGGCCGCTAAGACTTCTTTTGCGGTAACTGTAAAGCTCTCGGGCTGCTTTGGGACAGGGTACGAAGTTATTTTGACTGTGGGTAGAATGGTGTCTAATGGTCGATTCTCTGATTGCCACTTTGGAAACCCGCCGTCTAATATGGCATAGCGGCGATGCTTTAGCCGTTCAAAAGCCATACCAACGAGTGTTGCATCTTGCAGTGTGTCCGTGGAAACGATGACGACAAAGTCATCGGTATGGATGCCCATCAATGAAAATTGTTCGGCCAGTATCGTGGCCGGCAATAAGGATGATGGCACATTTTGAACCACGCCCCTCAGGCTTTCTTTGTTTAAGCTGAGAGCCCCGGGAATATGTCCGGCAGAATATTCGGGTTGGTTGCGAAGGTCGATGATTTTGAGACCGGTTGTTCTAAGGTTTTTATTTAGCCAGTCTGTTTTCACGAGTCCCGGCAGATGGAGCATGGATAGATTCAACGCACCCGTTTTTTTAGAAAAATTTTCCGTTTTGCGCACCGCTGATTTTGAGTTCAGAAAGAAGGCTCGCCAAGCGTTTATTTTTGCGGCGAATGCTGAAGAAACAGGTTCGGAGCGTAGTGACGCGGGCTTAAGGCATGTATCTAAAAATCCTTGGAGTCCATCGGTTAGAAAATAGGCGTTTTGAAATCCCAAACGGGCGAGGCTGTCGCGTGCTTGGGCTGGGTGGGTCATGCCGTTTGAATAGAGCACGACTAGGCCCTTGTTTTTGTAGGTGTTTAGAGCGGTGGGCAGATCTGCCACTTGCACGTTGATCGCAGAACGAATATGAAAGACGGCAAATTCGCTTGGTGTGCGGATATCCACCAACACAATGCCCGGATCTCCAAGCAGTAAACGGTCTGCCAGTTCTTGGGGCTCAAAGTGATCGGAGCCTAGTTGTATGCCTTTCAGTATTTTGATCTCTTTCTGTTCTTCCGTAGAAGGTGCAGAAGGGGCTTGGGAAGCTGTTTTTAAGGGCTCCGCTAGGGCAAAAAGACCAAAAGCTGCAGGCAATAAAAAAGCACTGAAAATTTTCAAAAACGAAATTTCACGCCGGTTGCTCTTGCCATTTCGTTTCTTTTCAATTGCTTCCGCGCCAAAAAAACAGCCGATCGCAATAAGCGTGAAAAGAAAAGCAAAAACCGCTTCGGAAATATTTAGGCTATTGTAGACAAAAAGGACCCCGCTGTCGTGTTGGGTAATCGGAGCTAAAAGTGGATAGAACTCATTGTATAGCATGCTTCCGCCAATAGCCCCGACAAGGAATACGAGTGCATCAATCTTCCCCGATGCCAGGCCTACAGCCCCCGTGCCGGGACACCAGCCGCTCATTACAAACCCAATTCCAAAAAGGAGCCCGCCCGCAATTTGGGCAACATAAAGGGTGGGAAGAAAGTAGATGTTTTCGGCATTCACCCAGCCGAAGGCTTTGGCGTAAGTGATGCCGAGCATGGCAACGATGACGGCGGTAAACATAACTTTCATGACGGCCATGTCTTGAAAGTAAAAGATGCCTGACAATCGTCGTGAACTGCCGAATCCGGCCTGTTCTAGAGCTACACCAAAAGCGATGCCAATCAGAAGACTCGCAAAAAAGGCCGCCGGGGTATCGAGGGCGCCATTTTGAAAAAAAGTACTAATCATGCCATTGCCCCCTTACAAAATAAGCCGTTGCATAACCGCCGACAAAAACACAGATAAGGAAAAGCAGGCTTCCGGTAAGCAGTAGCGTACTTCCGGATAAGGCCTGCCCAGAGGTGCATCCGTTGGCAAGGCGACTGGCAAAGCCAACGATGATGCCGCCGATTAATGCGTAAAGGAGGCGTTTTTGCGGTTTGCATTTAGTCCCGCGTTCCACGGTGATTTTATTGCGTCCGGAGAATAATGCGGAGATAAGGCCGCCGAAAAAGACTCCCGCAAGCATAAAAACAAGGTAGTAATTGAGCGGCTGATCCCCCCAATTACCAAAGTATTTACTCGCTAGTGTTCGAGTTGGATTGAGCACCAGTTCACAATAGGCGCCGGTGCGGGCAATGCCGGCAGAGGCACCAAGCCCTGCACCGAGGATGAGATAGGATGCCAGGAGTGCAATTCCGAGCAGAATTCCCGCAAGATAGGGATTCATGTATGGCTTTTTATGATTTTTAGAAGCGTTGTTTTTTTTCTTCATTATCAACACCCCGCGCTTTTCTTTTTCGGTGCTTTGGGGGGCTGTGGTGCTGTCGGTATTGTCGTTTTCGGAATTACTGTCGATGTTGGTTTGGCGGTATTCTGTGGCAAGGGCACCGCTTGGATGGGCGTGCCCATTTCGATGGTGCTCCAGTACGCTTCTAATCCGCCAAACAGGACTTTAATCTGGCGATTGGTTTTTTGGGATAAAATGGCGCCAGCTGCGATTGCCAGGGTGCCATTGCGATCGACAATAACAAGGGGAGTGGTACCAGTTTGGTAGGTGGTGTCGGTGATGAGGCCCGTGATATTCACGTTAAGGGAGTCGGGGAGGTTGAAATCTTTGAAATATTTTGCGGGGCGAATATCTACGATGTCAAATGTTCCGGGCTGATCCATGAGCATACGCTTGAGTTGTGTGGAATCGATGATATCTGGTAGTTTTAGAACCTGTTTGGGGGTTGTTGTTGCTGTTTTAGAGGTAATGGTGGTCGTTTTGGTATTGGTTAAGGCATGGGCATGCCCTTGAAAAAGGAATCCAGCGAAAGAGGCAAGCAATATGCATATCCTAAGTTTAGGGGCAATTTGTTGACGCATTGTCATTTCTCCTTTATTGGTTGATTCGCGAATAATCCACACATTCGTAAGAAGACAACGTTGTTTTGTTTACGGATTGGAAGCGGTAGTCCTTTTTGGATCCGTAAAATATCAGCTGTTTTATCGTCCTGGTGCGAACGATGGTTTTGAGGATTCCCATGCGATCATGCGAATCCTCATTTATTTTTTTACTATTGTTTTTTTAATTCTTCTGCAATGGACTGATTTAGGGAGTTTCTTGCCTCGATAAGCTGGGTGTATTTCGCTTTGATTTTGTCGATATTTTCGGATTGAATTGCTTTTAATAGATCGCCTTCTATTTCAGCAACATCAATTCTTTGATAATAATCCATGGTTTCTTTGAGATGGGCGATGACAATTTTTCCGGTTAAAAGCGGATGATTATTGGTTACATTTGCATCTTCAAATTCGGTACCGTGTTCAAGTTCAACTTCCAGGCCTTTGCGGAAATTGTTTAATGGGATATCCATGGATTTTGTGTTAATGATTTTAAGGATTGCTGCGGCCTCTTCGTGTGAAACGAAGGGCTCTTTTATTTTAGACCAGTCGCGCAAGCCAATTTCGGTGCAAACTCTGTTCACTTCTTCCGGGGTTACATACTCTGGGATTTTCATATTTTTTCCTTTCTTGTTGATGAACGCCAAGGATTGAACGCGCCGTGACGCGACGCTCAAATCCGGCATGTTTTTTGCGGATGCAGACGGCAAAATGCTCGCATGTTACATCCATTTTTTCCGTTTAAAAAGCCATATTTCTGCCCCTGCAATTCCAAGCAGAAGAATGCAGAAAATGACAAAAGCCCATTTGTTTTCCGTGCCGGGAATACCGCCGACATTGATGCCGAATAACCCCGTTAATAATCCGAGAGGGAGAAAAAGCCCTGCAACAATGGACAAAACATACATGGTCTTGTTCATCTGCTCGGCTAGGTGGTTGTTCAGCTCTTCCTGGGTCACGCTCGCCCGTTCTCGAATGGAATCCAAGTCTTCAACATAACGCGTGACGCGGTCTGAAATTTCGCGGAGACGCATCCGTTCGATATCATTAAGCCAGTCAACTTTCTCGTTATAGAGCCGCACCATTACGTCACGCTGAGGAGCGAGATATCGCCGCATGGCAATCGCGGTGCGGCGAATGTCCGCAATTTTATGGCGGAACTCACGGTTTGGTACGGCTAAAACTTCGTCCTCAAGCGCGTCTACGGCATCGTCAATGTCGGAAATGGCATCGCCCATGCGGATGGTCATACCGTCGCAGAGTTCTTCCAGAAAAGTGCCCGGTCCGGTGGGGCCATTTTGGGCTTCAAGAGCTTTCTGAAGATCATCAATTGCGGTAACATTGCGATGCCGGAGGGTGATGATTCGCCCCGCATCAATCCATAGCCGAATCGATATCATGTCATCTAATTCTGCCCCAGGATTTAGGTTGATGCCACGCAAAATGAGCATCATCCCGCCCTTGTAAACAAAACTTCTTGGACGCGTTTCCTCTGTGGTGAGGGATTCAATGATGGTGGAATCTAGTGTATTGTCATGGCGTAGCCATTGTTTGGCGTCTTTTTTCTTGTAATCAAGATGAAGCCATAGTACGCCGTCTTCCGGACGCCATTTTGCGATGTCTTTGGAGAGGATTTTTTTAGCGCCGCCTTTCCCATCAAGTACAACGGCAAAGACGAGCCCGGTTGTGTTTTTCATTTTGTTTCCCTTTGTTCAAAGAGTGTGTCTGTGGTTTTTGCCAGTCCTTTACAATATGTTGATTTGTGGGCTTCTGCTACCGCTGCGCGTGAAATAAATTTCTGGTTTGTGAGCAGCGGGTAGAGTAGGACTCCAGACATTCCTGCTACCCCAGCGTATAGAAGTTCTTCAATTGGTATGCTCCATAAAAAGAATCCACAGAGCGCTTCTTGATTCCAGGTGCTTGTGAAAATGCCTGGATAGAAAATCTGCCATGCTAGGCAGATGAGCTCATAGCCGATAGCCATGATGACGCCACTTGCACAAGAGGGACCAATGAGGTCTTTTCGGATGATCCATGTTGCTAGAACAAACAAGTCCATGACACACCATGTGCCATGGATTATCGGAATGAGGGACGATGACAGAATAATAGCGAGTGCCAATCCTCCTAGTACCAACGGCAGAAAGCGGATAACACGGCGTGTCTTGCTTGCCATGGTCTGCAACTTCTTCTGAAAAACGATCGGATAGGCGGCATAGGTTAGCATTCCAAGAAAGGCAACAAAGAGAAAGTCTTCGATGCCAAAACCCCAGCGACTGCCCAAATGAAATAGAAATTCCGGGGACCAGTAAACT
>JBAYAV010000054.1:0-11836 GCA_041669565.1 Lentisphaeria bacterium | reverse complement strand
TTCTTCTGTAACAAACTGCACTTGAAACTCTTTTGATGTGTTTGGATAATCAGCCATGACACTAATATACTACATATAGTGTTATTTGAAAATTGGTCACCCCAACTTTATACCCCCATAAAAGATAACCTGCGCGTACAGCCCGCCTCATGGACAAGCGGGACCGTCGAAAAGCCAAAACAATAAAAATTCAGCCACCATTGCTGTTCAGCTGATTTTTTTTACAACGCGTTTTCCCAAAAATTATTAGTCATGCCAAGGATGTTACCATAACGGCCCCATTTCGAAAAAAAGACGCTTTGTCATACGTCAGCCTCAAAAATAATCCCAAAATTCAAATCACACAAAGAGAGAGTCGAAAATCAAAAATTTGAAAATAGCGGGCCCCATCAATATTTTAGAGTTTGGCCCCAAAGTGATGGCGTCACCGATGATACTCCTATAATTCAGCAAGCAATCAATTTATTAGCGACACGCGATGGCGAAAAAATATTTTTCTCTTATACCCCGGATGGTTATCGGATTGCGCGTCCGGCAAAGGATCGGGTTAATGGACACGCCTGCCGTTGTCATCAGGACATCCCGAATAAAATCAATACCGTAAACTCCCTGTCATAAATATTTAAATAATAAATTCTGCCACGCTCCAATTCCAATATTTGGAGGATTTGCCAGCTGTTTATTTATCCATGCAGTCATGATTTTGTGAAAACGGGTAATAATTTCTTTGCAACCTTTCTCCATTGTTTTTGCTGCATAAACGAAAGGCTTGATCCACTTCCAAACCTGTTCTATTGAATTGTCGGCAAAAAAAAGATGTTCGCTACTTTGTTGGGAGGATTCGTTGCCGTCAGCCAAAACATGATCTTAATAGAAGTTTAAATCAATATGATCTTAACTCCGGCCTGTTCGATTTTACGAAAAAATGGATAATTATCCGGGAAATCAGTTGTGATCAGAAAATGGATTCTGTTCCATAGTACCATCCGTGACATACCGAATTCCCGGAATTTACTGTGGTCGGCAAGCATCACAACACGTTCTGCCCGGGTAACCATGCTCCGGGCAACGGCTGCCAATTCGTCGTTCGTATCCAAAATGCCTTCATCATCCATGCCACGCGCCGAGAAAAAGGCAACGTTAGCATGGTACTGCATAATGACGGACGCAGCCCGTGAACCAGCTATTGCCCCGGCCTTAAGGTCGTAAGTTCCTCCCGCGACAATAACCTGTGGGCCTCCCGACGGGAAACGGGTTCTCAGCAGTTCACACAAGGCGGTAGAGTCGGTGATAACCGTTTCATTAGCGATATGATTCCCCATATATAAAGTGGTGGATCCGCTGTGAATAAAAATAACACCATCAGGCGGAACAAATTCCATGGCCCGTTTCGCCAAAAGCGCCTTTTCAGAAGCAAACCACTGTTCCCGCATCAGAAATGGAATGGACGCATTGGCTCCAGGGGATAGCCGGCGCACCCCACCCCGTACCCGACGGGCGGAATTATTTTCCGCCAACTTGGTAAAAATCCGCCGAATAGTAGCCGGACTGACTTGAAATATCTCAACCGCCTTTTCGGTCGAAAGATATTCATGTTGTTCCAGATAGTGCAACATATTTTCTTCGCGACTTTGTTTCATCATTTTGCCCCATGAATTTTTTATAAGTTGCAATAACATAAAACTTCATGGCTTAAATTGCAAATCAATAAATGATTACACAATCATTATTATTGATTAAAATTAAAAAAATAGCAACTTTTATAGTTCATAACACCAAAAATGCGTTATTATTATGAATTTTTTTATTACGGAAACAACAGCAGATCTACTGTGAATCAATTTTATTGAAATTTTTGGCATTGACAGACTACATATTTTCACCTGCCGTTATCATCTGGACATCCCGAACAGGCCCATACCACGAACAATAACGGATATCGGTCCATTAAAGCCACAAGAAAGAACCTAGCCCGCAGCAACATAAAATGATCCTCTTTATTTATTCTGAATAATAAACATTTCTAATTTATGTTCAGAGCAGCAAACGGACTACCAGCAAATACCAAGGGCATCCATAATGCCCTTCAAATAAGAAGCACCTATTAAACGCCCCGTAATAGCGTATCCCGGCGCCGAATTATCTTCGCCGGCCATAGTAGGCGCATGATCCGGTCGCATCAGACAATCGATCCCGTTGTCTTTATACAACTGCAGAATTTGGACCATATCGGTGGGGCCATTGTCATGAAATGTTTCAAAGAAACCGCCCTTTTTAGATTCGATATCCCGCATGTGAGCAAAAATAATATCGTTTTTGAATTCAGGAATAAGTTTAAAAAGATCTTCATTCATACACCGAAAATTCGCTTGACAGAACGTAATTCCCCAGGCGGGGTTATCCGCAATTTTTTTTGCTTTGCGGAAAGCATCCGCGCTGATAAAAATTCTCGGGTAACCGAGCAGTTCCGGCACGGGGGGATCATCCGGATGGAGGCCCATTCGTACGCCGGCTTTCTGCGCAGTTGGAAGGACTGCTTTTATAAAATAGCTGTAGCTATCCCAAAGTTTTTCATGCGTAAATTTTAATTCTTTTTTTTCTATTTGACTGGGAAAATAGGCATTTGTCAGGGCGCCGCCTCTAGAAAGGACATCCGTTTGATTTCGATACCAGCCGACGCCGGCCATAAAATTGTAGCAAAACACTGGAATTTCGAGCCTGCCCATATTTTTCAGCAGCTGGCAGTAATGCTCGATATCCTCATCGCGGCCAGGGAGGCCGAGTTTGATTCGGGTCATATCGAAAGCGTCTCCCTCCAATGCCTGGAGGGAAAAACCAGCATCTGTAAAACGCTGTTTTAGTTCTTTTAGCGCGCTGAAGTTATAGGGCTCCGCTAATCCCGTCAAGTTTTTTGCGGCTTTTACAATTGCATAGCGAAGTCCAAGTTGCTTCGCTAGTTTCCATTTAATATCCGGTTTCCCCGGCAAAAACATTCCTAATTTCATGATCTTCTTTCTTGATGATAACTAATTTTAGAATTTGATATTATAATATTTTAGCAATAATAGTTAAGAAATGCTTCCCTTTTTTATGAATTGCTTCAGCTTCTTCCAGCAAGGGATTCGGAAAATTTATAAAAAAAGCACGCCAAACAATTTATTCTTGGATTTAATTAGAATTATTTCTATTCATTATAGCAATATATTGTATCGCAAATTAAACACCAAGTGACATTTTGAGAAAATCAAAAATAAACACGGCCTTTTTTTTACAACAAGAAATTAACGGGAAAATCTTCATCAAGGAAAAAATACTGGATAATCGGTTGTCTTTTGCGCCAATTTTGTTGTCTGTTGTCTAAAAAAGACCACTCAATCTTGCGGATGCCCGCCGGCCTTCAAAATAAAATTTCCGACTTGACAGTGCAGATGTTTTGCGACCATGGCACATTTTGCCTTTAACAGAAAAAAAACTTCGCGGGGGGCATCGCTCAAGCTTTCATAATTCCCCTGCCCTTTTGCAATGACAACATCCGCATTCTCAAAAAATTTTAAAAATTCCGGCGAACAAAGCGATAAGACAGTTCCAGGCGCATCCATGCCGTTATCAATTACCTTTACCAATTCTGTCAACCCCGCGACTTTTGCGTCTTCCATCACAGCATCATTGATAATTGGTGCGGCTTTCACAACCACCGTTACCGCATCAAGCGGCAATTGCTCAATAACCAGCCGATCAAAAATAATTTCACCCGCATTGTCCGTTAGATAAACAATGCGTTTTGCCGTGCCAAGCCGTTTGCGAAGCAAGTCCAGCCCACGTGTATCAAATGACGCAGACAACGCGCCCTGGATCGTCTCTTCAACCATCCTCCAATCCAAGTCCCCGGTTACGCCGAAATCAATGATATTGCCGGCTATAGCCAATCGTACGGCCATTTCGAGAGGATCTTCTGCATGATTCAGTTTTTCTTTCAATTCGGGGAGCATTTTCAAAGCGAGTTTATTAGAGAACTCTTTTATTTCTTGATAGGTGTCTTGAACGCCGGTAAGTTTTTTGATAAGGTGATGGATGCGCCATGCGAGCATTGGCGGCGATTCCAGCAGATTTGCCCGCGACGTTTCTTTCAAAACGGCTCGTATGATTTGTTCTTGTTGCACCTCATCCGATGTGATTTTTCGTGTCACATCAAGAGTTTGCCGTAGCAGACAAGGAATACAGTCAAAATAAGTTTTCATCGTTTATTTTCCATCTATTGAAGCCCTGCAAAAAAGTGAAATTCTTAATAATACAGCGGCTTTTAAATTATTCAGAAACAAAAAAATGCCTGAAATTCTTTTTACATCAAGAATTTCAGGCATTTTAGGATCAATGTTTATCCTGTTTTATTCTTTCACGAAGAAGAAATAAAACTTCCGGTCATCGAAGTTCAAGAAGCGTTACCACTGAACCACTTTTCCAGATTTACCGGATTTATAAAGAGACATAATCATTTTATGGGCAGTATTCAGAATAAGTTCGCCATTGATCGTTGGTGTTTCATTGTTTCCAAGAGCGTCATAAAAATCGTCAATTTGTTTCAAATGGCTTGCTCCCCAGTAAGATGGACCGCCGCCATAATCAAAAGTATCCGCCGGATCCGGCTTTGCAATAAAAACGCGGCCGTCATTCAGCGTAACAGTACTTGTTTCAGCTTCCATTTTAACCGTGCCATTTTCACAGTCCAACTCAATTTCAACATTCGAATCTTTGCTGAAATAGTTCATGCACCAGAAAGAGGCGTTCACCCCATTTTTGAAAACAATCACGCCATCCGCACAATCTTCTACTTCAATTAAACCTTTGTGACGACGATTTGCAATCGAGCAGTCGACAAAATCAATATCATAGCCTAAAAACCAGCACATAAGGTCCAAAGTATGGATGGCTTGGTCAATGATGGCGCCACCGCCTTCTTTGTCCCAGGTGCCCTTCCAATCGCTTCCTGAGTAGTATTCTGCAGGGCGGCACCATGTAACATTGCATTTTGCCGAACGGATTCCACCGAGCAGTCCGCTATCGATGCATTTTTTAACGAGTACAGAACCGGCATTATAGCGGTTTTGGAAAATAACGCCGAGAGTTTTGCCGGTTTTTTTAGAAGTAGCGACCATCTCTTCGGCTTGTTTCATAGAGATCGCCATTGGCTTTTCAGTCAGCACATGGCATCCGAGTTCCATTGCTTTAATTGCAACAGGAGAATGAAGATAGTGTGGAAGGCAAATATGAACGACATCCAATTTTTCTTGAATGATCATTTCCTCGAAATTAGTATATGTTTTATTGCAATGAAAGAGCTGCGCCATTTCTTTTGCTCGTTCTGGAATTAAATCGCAGCAAGCTACTAATGTTGCATTTTCCTGATCGGCAGCTGGCATTCCGTGGAATCGTGAAATACGGCCACAGCCAATGATACCGACTTTAAATTTCTTTTCCATTTTTCTTTTCTTCTTTTTTATTCATTAAAAATAAGATACGAAAATCAACCCAAAAAAAGTGTTTTTTACACAATGCTTATTAATATAATATGCGATTTGTTTTTTTCTTAATTTATTCATGGATAATTGCACTATTTGCCTATTCTACGCATTGAAAAAATCTCTTTAAACACTATATTATATGTATACTAGATTAGAAGTAATGCCCGGCGTAGATTTCAATCTATATCGGGCTTTTTTTATATCATTTAGAGATTTCATTTTTTATAAAAAGGAAAAATAATGGCCAGTGATGAAAACACAAAAGAATCATCTCCGGAAGAGATCGCAAAGAACAAAGCTGAGCTTCCGGAAATAGAAGATGATTACGATGCCAAACAAATTACTGTTTTAGAGGGGCTTGAGGCTGTTCGCAAACGCCCGAGTATGTACATCGGAGATACCAGTGAGCGCGGATTGCATCACTTGGTCTATGAGGTTGTTGACAACAGTATTGATGAAGCACTAGCCGGCCATTGCAGCCACATTGAAGTAACCATCAACTTTGACAACAGTATCACCGTTGTCGATAATGGGCGTGGTATTCCGGTTGACATGCACCCGATTGAGAAAAAGCCGGCTTGTGAAGTAGCTTTAACCATTCTGCATGCGGGTGGTAAGTTTAATCATGATGCCTACAAAGTATCGGGTGGTTTGCACGGCGTTGGCGTTTCCTGCGTTAATGCGCTGTCGCGCTGGCTGGCATTGAAAATTGAAAAAAACGGCAGCATTTATGAAATGCGTTTTGAGCGCGGCCATACAACCGAACAGCTCAAAGTCACTGGCACCACGACTCGCCGCGGCACGACCGTGCGCTTTCTGCCCGATGATGAAATTTTTACGGTCACGCTTTATAAATGGGAAATTTTAGCAACACGCTTGCGGGAACTTGCCTTTTTGAATGCTGGCATTAAAATCACCCTTCGTGATTTGCGTGGCACAGATCCAAAAGAAGAAATCTATATGTTCAATGGTGGCTTGCGCGAATTTGTGCATCATCTGAACAAAGGCAAAAATGTTCTGCACGAGGCTATTTATTTTCAAATCCAGCGCGATGATGTAGAAGCTGAAATCGCCATGCAGTACAATGATTCCTATTCCGAATCTATTTACAGCTATGCCAATAATATTAATACGATTGAAGGCGGAACGCATTTAACCGGATTTCAGCAAGCTATTACTCGCTGTATTAATAATTATGCAAAAACGATTCCCAGCTATAAAAATGAATCCAGTGTTTCAGGCACAGATGTCCGTGAAGGGCTTGCCGCTATTGTCAGCGTAAAAGTGAAAGACCCGCAGTTTGAAGGGCAGACTAAAACAAAACTCGGCAACAGTGAAGTCCGAGGCATTGTTGATTCGATTGTTTATTCAACGCTGACCGAATATTTTGAAGAGCATCCCAAGGAAGCCAAAATCATTGTTGACAAGGCGTATAGTGCTGCGCGGGCCCGCGAAGCGGCACGAAGTGCACGGGAACAATCTCGCCGCAAATCACCGCTAGGCGGTGCGGGCTTGCCGGGCAAACTGGCGGATTGTTCCGAAAAAAATCCTGTCTTATCTGAAATCTATATTGTTGAGGGGGACTCGGCTGGCGGTTCGGCAAAACAGGGACGGAACAGTAAATATCAGGCCATCCTGCCCATTCGCGGAAAACTGCTGAATGTTGAAAAGGCGCGACTAGACAAACTGCTGAACAACAATGAAATCCGGTCCTTAATTCAGGCCATCGGATGCGGCATTGGTGTAGAAGAATTTGACATTAGCAAAGCGCGTTATCATCGCGTGGTCATTATGACAGATGCGGATGTAGATGGATCCCATATCCGTACATTATTGCTCACCTTTTTCTATCGTCAAATGAAACCCCTTATTGAAGCCGGCTTTATTTATATTGCCAAGCCGCCATTATTTAAAGTAACGAGGCGCAAACATGAACAGTACGTTGAAAACGAAGACCAGCTAGACGGAATTTTACTTCGTCTTGGATTGCAGGATACCTCCCTGCGTCTTCCAGGCAAAGAGACTTTCCCACCAGATGTGGTTGCCGAAATCATTCAGATCATTCGTGAATTTTTGCATTTAGCCAGTACGAATCTTCCCCGGTACGGGATTGTTCCAACAGAGTATCTCCAAGAACGCATTCAGCATCATGCTTATGCGATTGCGTTAATTACCGTTCGTGAAGCCGATGGTTCAAATTCCTTCCATTATGCCTTTGACAAAGATCAAATTGACACCATAACAGAAGAAGCACGATTGCGTTTGATTGAAGAAACCTCTCAAAATGAGAACGACGACTCGGAGGAGTACGACCACGAAGGAGAAGAGCCGGAAGAAGAGCCCCTGGAAGTGGAAGAAAAAGCAAAAGAAATTATTTTGGATGAAAATGGCGAAGCCATTCCAGATGAATCTGAAGAGTCCGATGAAGTCCATCCGGATATTGATGTGATATCCATTCCAGAAGCATATACCTTTACTGAATTAGGCGCCAAACTTGAGCATTACGGCTTAGCTTCTGAAACGATATTTGAGAATGATACTGTTATCGCCGAGCTTATTCAGAAAGAAAACGTGGTACCCGTTAAAACATTATCCGAAATTTATAACAATATTACCTCAACGGGGAAGCAAGGGCTTTCAATTCAGCGTTATAAAGGTCTTGGTGAAATGAATCCGGAGCAGCTTTGGGAAACGACCATGGATCCGGAACGCCGCAAAATGATTAAGGTGACAATGTTCGATGCGGTAGAAGCAGAACGGATGTTTTCATTGCTAATGGGCGAGTTGGTTCTTCCGAGACGCCAATATATTGAACGTCATGCTGAATCGGTTAAAGATTTAGATATTTAAGTTAATAAAATTCAATAAGAAGTGGACAATATAATGAGTGACGATACGAACAAAACACCCATTGATGGGCAAGATTCTGACGCAGAAAAACTTCCAAAAAATGGCGTTATTGAAGATAAAGAAATGAATACGGCTGAAGAAATCGGCAAAAATGACATCCCGTATGCCATTGAAACCATTATGCACAATGCATACTTGCAGTATTCCTTAAGTGTCAATGTGGGGCGTGCCATTCCGGATGTTCGAGATGGCCTGAAACCCGGTAATCGCCGTATTTTATATGCCATGCGACAACGCGGTTTCGGCAAAAGTTCGCCCTATGCAAAATGCGCAAAAGTCGTCGGTGAAGTCATTGGTAATTATCACCCGCATGGTGATACTGCTGTTTATGAAACGCTGGTTCGCATGGCTCAAGAATTTTCCATGCGCTGTCCCTTAATTGATGGTCAAGGAAACTTTGGTTCCATTGACGGGGATTCACCAGCGGCCTATCGTTATACAGAATGTCGTATGGAGCGTCTGGCCGAAGAGATGCTTGCGGATTTAGATAAAGATACGGTTGATATGCGACCGACTTTTGATGATAAAGATATCGAGCCGAGTGTCTTGCCGGCGCGTTTTCCAAACTTATTGGTAAATGGCGCACAGGGCATTGGTGTTGGCATGGCAACCAGCATTCCACCGCACAATCTCGGTGAAGTCATCAATGCCACCGTTGCCATAATTGACAATCCGCGGATCAGCATTCGTGAACTGATGCGTTATATTCCAGCGCCAGATTTTCCTACTGGTGGTATTATTCAGGGCATTCGCAAAATTATCGCGTTATATGAAACAGGGCATGGTTCGGTTCGTCTTCGTGGTAAAGCAAGGATTGAAGAGAAGAAAAATCATGAGCAGATTATTATTACCGAGATTCCGTATGCCGTCAACAAAGAATCCATGGTTCTGAAAATTGCTGAGCTGGTAACCGATGGCCGAATCACGGGCATTTCCGGAATTGAAGATTTGTCTTCATCGCGCGTAGGTATCAAAATTGTAATTGACATCAAGCGCGGGCATGTCGGCAATGTCATCTTAAATCAAATCTATTCCATGACGCAGATGGAAACTGTAATCGGCTGCCAATTTCTGGTTGTGGATCGCAATCGTCCGAGACTGCTGAACTTAAAACAGGTTCTCGAGGCTTATATTGACCACCGTGAAGAAGTCATTACACGACGCACGAGGTTTGAGCTGGCGAAAGCAGAAAAGCGCGACCACATCGTTCAGGGCTTAATGATTGCTCAGGCGAATATTAATGAGGTCGTTGAAATTATCAAGCAGGCGCCGAATCGTCAAGAGGCTGCAAATCGCTTAATGGAGCGCTTCGAATTAAGTGAACTACAAACAAAAGCGATTTTGGAGATGCGTTTATACCAGCTGACTAATTTAGCCGTTGATGAGCTCAAAGTAGAACATGATGCACTGCAAATGGAAATTACCCGCCTGAAAGAACTGCTTTCTTCCCGCATTCATATTATGGGTGTCGTAAAACAGGAATTGATCGAAGTTCGAGACAAATATGCGGATGCACGACGTACGCTGATTATCCCAGGCGAAATCGGAATGGATATGGAAGATATGATTGCGCGTAAAATCTGCGTAATACCACTGTCCAATACCGGTTATATTAAACGTGTTGCCGCCGATGTCTATGAAGCACAAAACCGCGGTGGTAAGGGCGTTCGCGGGATGCGGACAAAAGCAGAAGACTTTGTTGAAAAACTGCTGACATGCTGTACGCATGATTATATTCTGTTCTTTACAAATAAAGGACGAATGCACTGGAAAAAAGGCTATGAAATACCAGAATGCCCCCGCGACAGCCAGGGTAAAGCACTGGTGAACTTTTTGGAACTTGAAAATGACGAACGCGTTCAAACCATGATCGGCGTTCCTGAAGTGAATGACCCCGAGCGTTTTGTTGTCATGGTTACCAAAAATGGCATTATTAAGAAAACTGCTCTGGCAGCATTTAGACACTTACGCAAAAAAGGCATTATCGCCATTAATCTGGCCGACGACGATGCGCTCATTGATGTAGCACTAACCGATGGAAACCAGGATATTCTTCTGTCTGCGGCAAATGGCCGCGCGTGCCGCTTTCTGGAAAGCGATATCCGCCCGATCGGGCGCCAGGGCGCCGGTGTTCATGGTATGAATATCAGAAATAATGACAAGGAACAAATCACCGAAATTGTGGATATGACCATCGTTCAGCCCGAAAATGAATTGCTTGTCATTTCAAAGAACGGCATGGGCAAACGGACGCCCATTGGTGCTGGTGAAGCACAAGCAATTGAAGACGTTGATGAAGATTCCGAAAATGAAAACAGCGATGAAAATGAGGACGGAATCACCCAGAAAAAAGAAAGCGGCACGAAGCGTTATCGCAGAACACGCCGTGGAGCTCGCGGTGTTATCAGCATGCGTTTGCGGAAGGGTGATAAAGTTGTGGCTGCATTAAAGGTTAGCCCGGAAAAGGATCAGGAAGTCCTTTTAATGTCTGTTCAAGGCCAAACAGTGCGTATTCGTGTGCAGGACATCAATGTAACAGGTCGTGCCGCAACAGGCGTGATTATCATGCGTTTATCCGAAGGCGATGAAGTTGCAACAGCCACAATTGTGGACGAGCTCAGTGAAGAAGAGCGCGCTGCCAACAAAGCAAAAGCCGTGGAAGATGAAGAATTTGCAACTCGTACAGCCGAATTTCAGGCCGGAATAAATGAGGCCGCTGAAAAATCACAGGCAAAAGAAGACGCGGAAGAAGAAGCCGAAAATCAAGAGGCTGAAAAGTCATCGGAAGAAAATACCGATGAGCCCGAACAATAATACGAAAAACAGGAGAAAAACAATGCGATTATTACTTTGTGTTTTGTTAACAGTCCTATGTTTTTATGGATGCACGCCCCAGAAATCTAAAAAAGTCAAAGACGTTGTAAAACAGACTGAAAAAGAAGTATCGGGGGTTGCAGATTACGCAACAGGGGCAACCCAGATGCGGGCAAAAAAGAAATCTACCCAAAGAATTAAAAATATAAATCAGAAACATAATGATGATCTGGAGAAAGCTTTAGAAGAATAATGCAATCTGAAAAAAAGATTATTCTAGGAAAGAATCGCGAAAAATCCGCGCTGCGCTATCACCCATGGATTTTTTCCGGAGCGGTAGACCACGTTGAGGGAACGCCTTCCGCTGGAGAAACCGTGGAAGTGCGAACCAATGGTGGAACACTTTTAGGCCATGCCGGATACTCTCCGGCGTCTTCCATCCGCGCGCGCTTTTGGTCGTTTGATCCTGAAGAACCGATTAATGAAATGTTTTTCGGGAAGCGTATCCATGACGCGCGATTACTTCGCGAACAACTAAAATTAGGCATCGCCGGCGTGGATCTGCCTGCAGATAGTCCCGATGCTAATTTAAC
>JBAYAV010000053.1:0-11869 GCA_041669565.1 Lentisphaeria bacterium | reverse complement strand
TGATTTGATTTTGGGGCCGACAACGAGGAGCATACCCTCAGGTATGTGACGAGGTTGGCGGCACAAAAAGCATTCACGAGAATTAGGCAAATGTAAAGGTTATTTCTGAACAGCCCCTAAGCAGGAGATCATAAATAATCAAATATTAAATGATTAAAAACACGCTTAAAACACAACAAATAAATACGTACTTATGCTTACTCAAAGGAGAAAAGAGAAACGCTTTTGAAATATTTAAAATTCCAGAATACGTTATTCCGAATCTTTTTTAAATTAGCGCGCGTTAACCCTAAACCATTTTTAGATTTTAGATTCGTATTAACAAACGAAGTCCGCAAAAGACTTATCGTTTACTTCCCTTGATATTCAGCAGAGTATTCTTTGGCTACATAAAAAGTGTACCATTAAGATTAATTTAATTTCTTTGATATGGCTTAATTCCCAGCAAACACTCTTGATACAGTCGTCTTCGAAACTCCACAGGCCTTCGCTATTATATTTATATCTGCTTTCATATTAATCGCACCTACTTATAAACGGTTTCAAGAATAACACAAATTCGTAATCAACAATAGAGCTTTTTAAATGTCATTGGCCTTCGTTTCAAACTGCAATTGTTATAAACATCTCACACAACGAAAAAAGGCGCCCCCTTTTATGAAAAGAAGGCGCCTTACAAATATCATTTTCGCTGTTTAAATCGGATGACTTCCCTCACGAGAACGAAGTGAACCCTTACTCATAAAACCATCATAATGACGATTCAACAAATGCGTCTCAATTTGTCGCAATGTATCCAACCCAACACCCACGATAATCAGGAGGCTCGTGCCGCCGAAGAATTGTGCAATTACGGGTGGAACACTCATCCAGTTACTTAGAATCATCGGGAAAATTGCCAGCGCAGTTAACGCGATAGCCCCCGCAAGAGTAATTCTAGTCATCGAATGATCCAGAAATTCTGCAGTCGGCTGACCGGGACGAATTCCAGGAATATACCCGCTTCGTTTTTGCAGATCATCTGCAATTTGAATCGGATTGAACTGATTTGCAACCCAAAAGAAAGAGAATAACAAAATCAGTAGACCATAGCTAACAAGATAGCAATAGGAGCCATATTGGAAAAACGGCATAATCCAGTGAAAAATTCTCCAATCAGGTGCAAAACGTAACAACATCATCGGGAAAGAGAGAATTGCGCCTGCAAAAATAATTGGCATAACATTAGAATAATTCACCATCAATGGCAGATAACTTGTTTGTACTTGAGAAGTATTACCAACACCAGTCACACGCTGTGCATAACGAATTGGAACCTTCCGCATACCCTGTGTCAGCGCAATTGCACCGGCAGTTACCAAGAAAAACATGACTAGTAGAATCAGCAAATGTAATTTTGTCAATTCTGCACCGCCCGTTGCTGCCCCACCCCAAACAAGGGTAAATAAACTCAATAATGCTCCAGGAAGTCTGGCAATAATATTAACTGTAATAATCAAGGAAGCACCATTTCCAACACCATGCTCTGTGATCATTTCGCCCAACCACATCACCAACATGCCACCACCTGTCAATATAATAACAGTCGAAATAATAAATCCAACACCAGGATTTGTAACAACGCTCATGCCATTTCCGAGGTTCAATTTTTCAGGACGCATCATTGCGAGTGAAAAAATCAAGCCCTGAACGATACAAATTATAACTGTAATTCCACGCATAATCTGATTATATTTTTGCTGCCCAGACTCACCTTCCCGAACCATTTTATTCAACGACGGGATAACAGGAGTCATCAACTGCAAAATAATCGATGCAGAAATGTACGGCATAATGCCCAAAGCACCAATTGCAAAGTTTTCCATTGCGCCGCCGCTGAACAAGTTCAGCATATCCATCACGCCACCAGTGCCTTTGTTATTTCCCATTTGCTTGAATAATTCACTCAATGCGGCCGGATCAACACCCGGACAAGGAATACAACTGGCCAAACGACATAATGCAATAATTGCGAAAGTAAAGAATAAGCGCTTCCTTAATTCCGGAATTTTAAGACAATTCTTATAGGCTGAAAGCATCTAGGATCCCTCATATTTTTAAATTTCCCTGCATCTGGACAATTTTACTTGTCCAAATGCAGAAAAGCTTACGTTACGGATTACTTGAAAGTCATAAAAAACATCGAACGCATGCGGCAATCATTACGTTGAACTGCTGAATACACTACAATGCCTTTACAACTCCTTATAAACTCAGGCCAATTCACAACTCCCGCCAGCTGCTTCAATCTTCTTTTTCGCTGCTGCCGAAAATTTATCTGCTTTAACCTGCAATGCCTTTGTTACATCACCGTTAGCCAAAATCTTCAAAGGAAGTGCGCTTCTGCCTACTAAACCACGCTTTTGCAATTCAACCCGATCAATCACTTGACCTGCATCAAAATTGCTTTCTAAGGCCATTAGGTTAACCACATTGAATTCAATGTGGTTCGGATTGTTAAATCCGCGTTTTGGCAAACGACGAATTAACGGAATCTGACCACCCTCAAAATAAGGGCGACGCGTGTGCCCACTACGAGCACCTGCACCCTTATCACCACGTCCAGCCGTTCTACCATGGCCGGACCCATCACCACGTCCGACACGCTTGCGCTCCTGACGTGGAATTGTATTATTTAACTCATGAAGTTTCATTGCCGTCCTCACACGTGTAATTGTTCCATTTACAACGCACTGATGTCACGCTTGGCTAAAATCTGTGCCCGCGTACGAAGTTTTTTCAATGCCGCGATTGTCGCTTTGACTACATTTACGGCATTTTTTGAGCCAAGACTCTTGGCCAAAACATCTTTGACACCGGCTAACTCCAGAACGGCACGCATGCCGCCACCAGCAATCAAACCAGTACCTTCCGATGCAGGACGAATCAGTACTTTCGCCCCACTGAAATGACTCTCCACTAAATGCGTGACAGTATTGCCAAACATTGGCACGGTCATAACATTACGATGCGCTTGTTCACCACCCTTACGAATAGCGTCAGCAACTTCGTTTGCTTTACCAAAACCCATGCCAACTTTACCATTCATATCACCAATAACGACTAACGCACTGAATGAAAAATTACGACCACCTTTAACAACCTTGCTACTGCGGTTTACCGCAACAACACGTTCTTCCATCTCGCCGGCAGCATCATTCGACGTTCTCGCCTGGGATGCTCGTGCGCTTTTTTCGGGCATGGCTTTATTGCCGCCCGACTTTTGTTCATTTTGATTTGCCACGGAATGCTCTCCCTATAGGGTTGCTTGTTCCGACTGAATTTTCTGGAGAATATCACTACCAGCCAGAACATTCAAGCCTTTACTATTAAAACTCAAGACCAGCCTTGCGAGCTGCATCCGCAACTGCTTTAACACAGCCATGATATGTATACCCGCCGCGGTCGAACACAACTTTCTTAATATCTTTCGCAACAGCTCGCTCAGCAACCGTTCGTCCAATGATCGTTGCACTTACAACATTGGCGCTCAATTTCTGCTCGCGCATTTCCTTCTCTAATGTCGAACACGAGAGAAGAGTACAGCTCGCCTCATCATCAATCATTTGAACGTACAGATGACTCCCTGTACGGCATACGCTCAGACGCGGAACTTCTGCAGTTCCAGACAACTTCTGGCGCAAGCGATTATGACGACGAATCCGTGCATCTTTTTTACTTAACTTGCTCATATTATCTTTAAGCTCCCAGTATCAAGATCGGGCCCTTTAGAGTACCCGAAAATTTAAGATTTCGTCTGAACTTAAACGGTCTTGCCTTCTTTGAGGGTCAGCTGTTCACCAGCATAACGAACCCCTTTGCCATGATATGCATCAGGCACACGAAAACGTCGTATTTCAGCGGTCACCTGACCAATTAACTGCTTATCAATACCTTCAAGATTGATATGCGTTTGGTCTGCCATCTTTACTGTAATACCCTCAGGCACTTCATAATTGACCGGGTTGGAATATCCAAGATTCAACGTCAGTTTCTGGCCTGCTATTTGACCACGATAACCAACTCCGAATAATTCCAGTTCTTTTTTAAAACCTTCTGTGACTCCAATAATCATGGAATTCAAAAGGCTACGAATAAGACCGTGCTTCATCTTCAGCTGACGATCATCATTTTCACGTTTAACATGGATTAAACCGTCCGTCAATTCAACCGTTATTCCTTTCGGAATATCCAATTCTAAATTGCCTTTCGGTCCTGTTACAGTCGCTTTCGCGCCGTCCATATCAAGTTTCGCTTTACCAATAGCGATTGGTTTATTACCCATCCGTGACATGTCTGCTTTTCCTTTTTTTTTCTCAACTACCAGACGTAGCAGAGCAGTTCACCACCGATGTTGCGTTTACGGGCGACTCGATCGGTAACCAACCCCTCGGAAGTTGTGAGAATTGCTATTCCCAAACCACCAAGAACGCGCGGAATTTCAGTACTATTAACATAGACTCGGCAGGAGGGCTTACTGACACGACGGAGACCTTCGATCACACAGTCGTCGTCTTTGCCCTTATATTTCAAGGTTAATGTTAATACTTTTTTATTCTTTTTCGCCTCTTCGACGAAATAACTATCGATATATCCCGCTTCCTTCAGAGTGTCAGCTAAAGAAGCTTTCATTCTTGAAGACGGCATAGACACCTTCGGCAGTTTTGCCTTAGATGCATTCCGTACACGGGTTAACATATCTGCAATTGGATCGCTCATGCTCATATTTCGCTCTCCTCTTACCAGCTTGCCTTCATTACACCAGGAATCAACCCATTACTAGCCAATTCGCGAAAGCAAATACGGCACAGATGGAACTTACGGATATAGGCACGCGGACGCCCGCAACGCTCACAACGGAAATATTTCCGTGATGAAAATTTGGGCGATTGCTGTGATTTTACAATCATACTCTTCTTAGCCACAATCTACCTCCTCAACTGGCAAACGGCATTCCAAGCATGGAAAGGAGGTCATGTGCTTCCTCATCCGTCTTGGCCGTTGTCACAATCGTTATATTCATACCGATGGTATGCTTTATTTTATCTAAGTCAATTTCTGTAAATACAGATTGATCATTCAACCCGAAGGTGTAGTTTCCTGCACCATCAAAGGCTTTCGCTGGGATCCCACGAAAATCGCGGACACGCGGAAGAGCAATATTAACTAGACGATATAAAAAGTTATACATGAGCCCTCGGCGAAGAGTAACACATGCGCCTACATTCATTCCCATTCTCAGTTTGAAATTAGAAATGTTTTTACGTGACTTGGTAATCAGCGGCTTTTGACCTGTGATTTGACCAAGTGTATCAACTGTTGCGGTCATAACATCGCGCTCTGTATCAGCACCAACACCACTATTTACAACAATTTTGACGACTTTTGGAACCTCCATGAGGTTCTTATATCCGCGCTTTTTGAAAAGTTCCGGAACGACCGTCTTCTTATAATATTCTGAAAGTGAACTTGTCATCATCTGCTACTTCTCCTTATCAGACTTCTTTACCTGATGCTTTGCAGCATAACGATCACTGACCATCAGATTTGAAGCATGGATCGGGCCTTCGATATCATCAATACCACCCTGCGGGCGATCTTGAGAACGGCGATACGTCTTCTTCTGTAAGTTCAGTCCTTCCACATAGGCCAAGTCCTCTTTGCGATTAACGCGAAGAACTTTGCCACTTTTGCCTTTGTCATCGCCAGCGATAACATAGACAACGTCACCCTTTTTGAAGTTTGCTTTTGCCATCAGAGCACCTCCGGAGCCAAAGATACAATCTTCATAAAATTCTTATCCCGTAATTCACGGGCAACAGGGCCAAAAATGCGCGTTCCCCGTGGATTATTCGCATCATCTATAATGACGGCGGCATTACGATCAAATCGTAAATAGGATCCGTCAGCACGACGAATTCTATTCGTGGTACGAACAACAACAGCCCGAACGACTTCGCCTTTTTTCACGACGCCACGTGGCTGGGCTTCTTTTACGGAAGCGCGAATGATATCGCCAATTTCCGCAACTCTCTTGCCTTGCCCCAGTGTGCGAATCGCCATAATTTTGCGAGCCCCGGAGTTGTCAGCCACCTCTAATGTAGTCTGCGTTTGAATCATTATTCTAACTCCTACTCTGTTACAGCCCTACGCTCAATACTAATTAAGCGCCAGCGTTTCAGTTTGCTCAAAGGACGAGTTTCCATCAATTTGACCACATCGCCTATGCGTGCTTCATTATTAGCATCATGTGCATAGTACTTCTTCGTGACTTTTACCACTTTACCATAAAGTGGATGCGTCATACGGCGGTCGACTTTGACGATAATCGTCTTGTCCATCTTATCACCTACCACTGTT
The DNA here is from genome assembly GCA_041669565.1 of Lentisphaeria bacterium. Classification (GTDB taxonomy): domain Bacteria; phylum Verrucomicrobiota; class Lentisphaeria; order Oligosphaerales; family Oligosphaeraceae; genus JBAYAV01. The sequence continues at coordinate 5,470 of JBAYAV010000053.1, read as the reverse complement.
CCGGATAACACTTTGCGAAGGTTGCGTTCAACTTTTTCGCAGTTATCACTCCCGGCCACAGCTTCAGCTTCTGCCTTTTTTACTTCAGCTTCTGCCATTTCTCACCTCGATTAGTTTGCTGACTTTCGTCTAGCTGTCTTTTCTGTTTCCAACCGGGCTACATCCTTACGTAAGACAGCGATTCTGGCAGGATTTTCCAACTGATTTGTCTGGAATTTCATGCGCAGTTGAAATAATTCACTACGGCTGTCTTTAATCGCGAGGTCTATTTCCTCCGGCGTCTTTTCTCGAATTTCTGATGCTTTCATTAAACGTTGTTCCTTTCTAAATTAGCCTTCATTTCGGGCTAAGAAGCGGCAACGAAACGGCATCTTGCTTGATGCCCGGGCCAAAGCTTCCTTGGCGATCGTCTCTGTACAACCGCTGATCTCCAGAATCATATTCCCCGGACGAACAACAGCTACCCAGAACTCAGGATTTCCTTTTCCTTTACCCATTCGTGTTTCCAAAGGCTTCTTACTCACCGGCTTATCCGGAAAAATACGAATCCAAAGTTGTCCACGACGCTGCATGTGACGTGTGGCAGCTACACGAGCAGCCTCGATCTGATTGGATGTTATCCACCCACGATCAAGTATCTGCAATCCATAGTCACCGAAATCTAACTTATTATTGCGGCTTGCGATTCCCGCGTGCTTGCCGCGCTGCACCTTTCGGTGTTCTACGCGTTTTGGCATTAGAGGCATGTTTCATATCCTCCCAATTTTGGGGTTTGCATATCCAGACTTTAATACCGATTAACCCTGCAAGTGTGTGGGCTTCGGCAAAACCATAATCAATATTGGCACGCAGTGTGTGCAGTGGAACTTTTCCATCTTTATACTGCTCTGTACGTGCGAGCTCGGCTCCATTCAAACGGCCGGCACAACGAATACGGATGCCTTCGACACCCTTTTCCATCGCACTCTGAATTGCGCGTTTCATGGCACGACGAAAAGCAATACGGCGTACCAACTGCTGGGCAATGCCCTGGGCAACTAGCTGCGCGTCCGCTTCCGGCGCTCGAACTTCTTTGACTTCCAACAAAATTTCTTTATCAACGGCAATCTTAACTAAGGCTGTCTTGATTTTGTCTAATCCAGCGCCCTTCGGGGCCTCTGGCGTGCGGACTCTCTTCTCGCGATTGCGAAAATCTGCCTGCATAAAATTTCCTGAGATAATAACGCCAGGACGACTCGTATAAATAGTCACTCTGATACGTTTTGCAAAACGTTCAATTATTACCTTACTGACCGAACCATTTTCCAATTCTTTTTTGAGGTATTCCCGAATGCGCAAATCTTCTTGTAACAACACACCGAATTGCGCTTTGCGGGCAAACCAGCGGGATTTCCAGTCTTTATTTACTGGAATCCGGAATCCTATCGGATTAACTTTCTGACCCACGATGAACTCCCTGACTTTTATGCCTTATTCGAAACAATGATACGAATGTGGCTACTACGTTTGCGAATTCGCCCGGCTGAACCACGCGCTTTCGGACGGAAACGACGCATTGTTGGTCCTTCGCCGACTGCGGCTTCCTTGACAAACAATTTGCTGCGATCAACTCCATTGGCATCGTCATTCTCGGCATTGGCTACCGCTGATTTGAGCGTTTGCTCTATCAGCCGCGCAGCTTTGCGTGGAATTAAACGAACCATGTTCAAAGCAGAAACAGCGGACTTGCCTTGGATAAGGCGAGTTACTTCACGTGCTTTGAATGGAGAAATTCGCACATACTTTGTGATGGCAATTTTTTCCATGTTTTCTTTCTCTTTTTCTGTTGCTGATATAATCAATGAACTAGCAGATACCGACACTCGCCGGTCACGCACTGGCACTAACAGGACGGATAATTTTACTCGTCAGCCCTCAACAGGATTACTAAAAAAAATTCTATTTTCCGGTATGATCCGGGAAAAATCTCATTTCATTGGACAGTTTTACAATACTGCCGGAAACCACAATAGCTGCACTTATATCAGGGCGGCAATCCACAATCTGAATTTCAATGCGCTCGTTATCTGCCAACTTCGCATACAACCGCATTCCGGGCATTAAGCCCTGCAGCGTACCCTTATCAACAAACAAAATCTGTTTAGGCAAATCCAATTCCACTACTTTGCAACCCGGTTCTTCCGAATCACCATTGCCTCGCCTGGCGACTACTAGCGACAACGGCTTGAGACTGCTCTCAAACACCCTGCGAAGGGACACAATCCGGTCTTCCACCTCGTGACGCAAGACGTCACTTGGTTGCATCACATCCAGAACAGCCTTCCAAGACTGCTCGCATGCTTTCAACTCTTTTTCCAACTCCAGCATCTTACTTCGTACAAAAACGAGAACTTCGGACAGCTCTTTCAAGCTATCGGTCTCATCTCGTCCATCCACCAAGTGACTTGCCTGCAACTCAATTTTCTGAAGTTCATCAATTTCCTTTGTTGTCTGTATAATTAGATCAGCATACAAAGACCGATTAACATCCAGCTCCTTGCGAAGCATTCCTTTTTCTTGCTTCAGTTGGGCATTCTCCTTTTGGAGACTTTCATTTAACAGCTTTAATTCCAAACACTTTTGTTTAAGAATTTGCGGCTGTTCCTCACCGGAGCAAAAAGAGCCAGTAAAAGACAAGTTCAATAATATAATTCCTAAAACGATTTTAGACCATTTTTTTTTGCTTTTTTTGATATTTTTTCTTTTTTCTTTTTCCATCATCAGTTTTATACATCAGTATGCTTCTAAATTGCCCCATAAAACGTTGTTTTTCACCATCTACAATATAAAAAACAGAATGCACGTAATTTAATTCATTATTATTATTCTGCTTTATAAAAAAGAATATTTTTGAAAAAATAAAAAAGGCATCCACAAACGTTGTTGTTATTTTAAAATAGCGACACGGACGATGTCACATCGAAACAGCATGTGCAGAGTCCGCCTGAAAAAACGGCCACCAAGCTGTTCGAGAAAATACACGGAGAAGCTTAATGGCACGCTTATTCCGGCAAGGGCGGTGAAACTCGTACTAGAATTCATTGCGCTGACGTCCGATTTATTATCTTTTTTTAGAGATCCTTTTCTTTAAAGTCTTTTCGCACGTTCTTACAATATTGCGGCGACATGAGGTTCGGAACCGATGTGGGCCAACCTTGCACATATTTAACGTTACTGCTTTCGAGTACTGTTAGAAATGGATCCATACGGATTCGGGCTAATTGTACTAAATTTGAATCCACGGATGCGGCCTCTTCTTTTTTCTTTAAAAGCGCTCGTGCACCCTCTATGATTGCATAATCAACACTCATTCGTGAAATCTTCACACGCCGCAGTTCCTCCGGCTGATTCGCCACAAACTGTTCTGCCTTTTGCCATAGCAGATTGGCCTCGGTCAGCAAATCGTTGGAGAGATAAGAAAGATATGGCTGATAAGGATAAAAGGCATGTATTTTCAAGTGAATCTTGTCATGGTCAACTTTGTAGCGAAGAAGATCGATATAGGCTTGAATTGGTTTGGACGCTTTGCCGTAATATGCCTCGAGAAATTCATGGATCGCTTTTTGTGGATCGTAGCTTGGGTTCCATAAAAATTTGGAGATAATGTATCCGCGTAATTCAGCAAACTCGATTCCAGGTGTACCTCCACAACTTTGTTCAAAAATTCCCGTGACGTTATGTGCGACATAGTAACGAATATTTGGACTGAGTACCTGAATATTTGGAAAAGGAATTAACGGGTGAGAAAAATTGGTAGCGTAGTCCCAAATCCATAACTTTTTTGAAATTTTAGCCCAGCCCTCGAAATCTGTACGAAAGTCCTTATTTTTTTCGCAACTTTCCAGCGGGTGGGAAAAACAGCACCCTGTGGAGCATAACATGACTAATATATTCGGCCGCGGGCGCATTGTTTTTGGCGGTTTACGTGTCCACTGATAGGGCAAAATCTGTATTATTTTATCTGGAAATTCTTTTGCCATTGCATCAGCGATGCAATTGGCTAACTGTAAAACGGGTGCCATTTGTGATTCTTCTGCTTTCGCTAGCGCTTGGCATTTTGCGCATTCGCAATGGCCGTCATGGTCGTTCTGCGATACAGAATATACCATGAAACCGGGGCTAGCTTTCATAATGCGGCGCATGGACTCAATGCAAATGCGGATGACGTCGGGGTTGGTACAACAAAGCTGCGGATTTTTTGTATTGCACGAACGTTTCCCGTTGACCAATGCAAAGTATTCGGGATGCGTATCGCAATATTTTTCGACGGGCAGTAAATATTTAAACGTGTGACAGAAGGACCATATTCTTGGCTTGCCGCCGTGTCTTATGTCTAATTTGCTGGAATTTGGGTTCATACGATTACGGGCACACCAATCAGCATCGCGGCATTCGAACATATAAGGCTCACGATATTCGAGGGGCGGCACGTACAGTTCATTAATAGGATCAAGGATTAAGTTTGATTGTTTAGGAATTCGGCTAACTTTTGGGGTAAACCACCGGCAGCCCAAATGTTCTTCCAATAATCCGTATACGCCATACATGTTTCCGCGCAGTTGTCCGCCAGCGATCACGATCGTATCACCAATGGTGCGGATCAGGTAGCCTTCTTTTCCAAGGGCGTCAAAATCAATTTTTATGCCGAGCTTTTTAAGGTGGTCGTTGTTACCAAGGATAATTTCCTTTGCTATTTGGGGTTGTTTATCCGAACGGATTGGCAATTGCGCACCGCTAATTTGTTTTAGAAACTTTTGTAATTCTTCGGCTCCGTACTTTGTTGACGGGGAAGCATCATCGCTTAGGATGATCTGATAGGAAGATTGCCCTTTTTCAGCGAGCGTAAGTTTTGAGACTGGGGCCGCAGTAATGAGATTTCCGAGGAGTATAATTCCAGCAAGACTAAAAAATATTTTTTTTGACATCTTTTTTCCTTTTTTTACGTGCTATTCAGTAAAACCTGAATCTGTGAAAGAATTTCCAGATTCCTTTTTTTGTTAATGGTATTGTTCGCTAGTATCGTGCACATGGCAAAGATTGATAACGGTTGCGGCATCATCCAGCAGATTGGTCCAAAATGTATTAACTCCGAATATCAGGAATGAGCAACTCTTGTCCATGCTTGTCCATTTTCCGCTTCGGAACTTCAAATGTCGCAAAGCAGGCAAATCATCTCGTCTGGCAACGGGGTATATGGGGGGGGGGGCTTCACCTGTAAAAATAGTTTTGCCTTAGCGCGGCTTTCTGAATTTCCCACCACGACGGGCTAAACTCAACCATTGTTCTTTGCATTCTTTCCGCGGATTACGCTTAGGGGCTGTTCAGAAATAACCTTTACATTTGCCTAATTCTCGTGAATGCTTTTTGTGCCGCCAACCTCGTCACATACCTGAGGGTATGCTCCTCGTTGTCGGCCCCAAAATCAAATCAC
>JBAYAV010000052.1:0-11914 GCA_041669565.1 Lentisphaeria bacterium | reverse complement strand
TTTTACGAAGACAATAAGGACATCGCGTTCCATTTGCATCATCTGAAACTGGATGAAATTACCCGCTTGAAAGAACAAAACTGGACACAAAACAAAGACTTTCCTAAAGCACCCGCTAATTTCAGCCAGGCTATCAATATGTATGAATCCGAAATTCATAATATCGGAAAAATTAGCGCTGAAAAGATATTTCCACGCTCCAGCCAAGTGGACCGCGACAATGTGGAATTGATTGATGGCGTTGTCCATCTTCCCCAAGGAACCAAAGATAATATTGCAGACTTAACCAACGCCGGACTAATGGGGGTGACACTCCCACGTGAATACGGTGGCAAAAACTACCCCGCTACAATCTACAGCATGATGACTGAAATTGTCGCACGCGCCGATGCCAGTCTGCAAAACCTATTCGGACTTCAAGATATCGCCGAAACGATCTACCGCTTCGGAAATGACAAACAAAAAAACCGCTTGCTGCCAAAATTCGCCCGTGGCGAGGTCGATGGTGCCATGGCCCTTACCGAACCGGATGCCGGCAGTGATCTTCAGTCTGTTCAAACAACCGCTACCTACGACGAAGAAAAAGATCAGTGGTTTCTCAATGGCAAAAAACGCTTTATTACCAATGGCTGCGCGAAAGTTGTTCTGGTTTTGGCCCGCTCCGAACAAGACTCCCATGACGGACGCGGCTTATCCATGTTCATTCTAGAAAAATGCCCGCAAGTCACCGTGGACGCTCTAGAGCATAAAATGGGCATCCACGGCTCACCAACCTGTGAACTGACCTTTCATAACGCGCCCTGTGAACTGGTAGGGCGCCGCCGCCGGGGGTTAACCCGCTATGTGATGTCCTTAATGAACGGCGCGCGTTTAGCCATCAGTTCGCAAGCCGTTGGACTAGCCGAGGCCGCCCTGCGTTGTACCCTGGAATACACAGCCAGACGATCCCAATTTGGGAAGCAAATCTGCGACATCATTCCGGTCAACGAGATGCTCACCCGCATGAAAGCACAAACCATGGCGGCGCGTACTCTTCTTTACGAGACGTGCAAATATGTTGATTTACGCGATTGCTATGAAGATCGTATCAATCGCGGAATTGATGAGCTCGGCGAATGCAAGCTGCAAAAAAAATACAGTGCCATTGCCGATGCCCTGACGCCACTCACAAAATATTTTAACACGGAGACGTGTAATCAGGTCTGTTATGACGCCATTCAGTGTCACGGCGGCAAAGGCTTTATGAAAGATCATCTTGCCGAACGCTACTACCGTGATGCGCGAATCACCAACATCTACGAGGGAACCAGTCAAATGCAGGTGGTTGCCGCAATTTTGGGTGTTAAGAAAAGAATTTTAACGCCGCTTTTTGATGAACTGGAAGCCATTGACTATCCTGGAAAACTTGCGGAATTATCGGAACAGATTTCTACTGCCCGCAAACGTTCTGAAGAGGCACTCGCCTTTGCAGAAGAGACCTTTTCGACCGAGGAATTTGAGCTTATGGCACGGCATATTGTGCGGATGCATGCCCTTTCTTTTATCAGCGCATTATTGCTACGCGATGCAAATGCCGATTCGTCCCGCTTATGCCTTGTTGAACGCTTCCTGAATGACGCTATTCCAGAAATCAACATGCATTACGAGATTCTCAAAAAAGGCGAAAACGGAATTCTTACGAATCGTCAATCCTTAATGGCATTGTAAAACAGGAAAAGCAATGAGCAAGAATACAATACAAGAAAAAGCATCCATTCTAACAAACGAGAATATCCAGGGGCAATATTTTCAGCTCGTGCTCTCTTTGCCAGAAAGGATTTCCACACTCCAACCGGGGCAATTTGTACACGTCGAAATTCCCAATTTAAAACACCGAATTCTACGACGGCCTTTTAGTATCAGTGATGCCGACCTGGAAAAGAAACAATGGACCATCGTTTATAAGGTCGTCGGCGAGGGTACCCAGCAATTATCGCAACAGACTCCCGGAACCATTCTTGACATTCTTGGTCCCAACGGCAATGGCTTCAGCCCTATTCCGCAGGATATCCCAGCGGTCATTCTCGGCGGCGGCTACGGTTGCGCGGCAATCTTTTTTCTCGCCCACAACGCCAAACAAAAACCAACCGTACTACTCGGCGCAAGAGACGTTGAAGATATCCTTCTGGCTGAAAAGTTCAAAAAACTCGGTTGCACAGTAAAGATATCAACCGATAACGGCAGTCTTGGCACGAAAGGCCGCATCACCGTTCTGCTGGAACAATATCTCAAAGAAAACCCAAAATGCCATATTGCGGCCTGCGGGCCGACTCCCATGTTGAAAGCTGTCGGACAAATGGCCGAGAAAGCCGGTCTGGACGCCGAACTCAGCATGGAAGAAAAGATGTGCTGCGGCGTCGGCGTCTGTTTTGGCTGTGTCATAAAAGTCAAAGACGCCACCACGCCCGAAGGCTGGAGCTACACACGAACCTGCGAAGAAGGCCCCGTGTTTCCAGCATCTAAAATTTATTGGGAATAAAGCAAAGACGCATGGGCCCCAAAAAGGTTCCATGCGTTATAATAAAATCAATTCATGCCGTGTCAAAAATAAACTTTGAAAGCTTTTAATAAGCACACTTATTATTGCTCCTTTTTTTTCGACAAAAATATTTTTTAAGCAAACAAAAACACAACCAAAGACGCACAGCAGTGCGTCTTATTTGGTCTAATTCGCGTTCTCTCGCTCTTTGCCTTGACACGACAAAATAATTGCCAGTATCTTATGGACAAACCGATAATTCAACTATTTTAAGAATATTCAACCGTAATCCAGGAAAAACACAGGCCTCTTTTATACCGGAAACAACGTGAAATTTTCACCTTTCTTCTTCAATCTTCCATTCACGTTCCTATATTTTCATCATTTTCCATTGTTAAAAAAAGACACACTGATTCTTCACTGCCGCGACGCACTGCAAATTTGGTTCCGCGTTGACTTCTTTCGGCTTGGTGATCTTCACCTTGCCCTTTTCACCCTCTACCGTAATTGGGCCCCATGGCGTTGGTACACTGCCCTTTATATAGTCTAAGCCCGCAAAGTTCGGCTGTATAATCGCGGTTTTAAATCCCGGTGTCAGAGGCCGGATTCCTAAAACAGATTCCGCCAGATAAGCAGCGGGTCCGCCACTCCAGCCATGGCACAGGCTATGCCTCAATCCGCGATAGCAATAGTTGCCAAAACTGCCATGAATATCCTCTTTGCCTTTGATCGGCAAAGAATCAATCGGATACGCATTTTTGGTCCATGCTAAATCAAAATCCTCCCAAAAAGTAGTCGCGCCAAAATCCAGCATACCGCCCCAGTACCGCCGAATCAGTTTAAGAGCAGAGGACACAGGCTGAGCCATCAGCATATAATAGCCATAAAACGTACTGATTCCCGAAAACGGCTCATGCAGCAGAACGTCCGAGCAATCCCGCACCCCCCCAATCGTCAGCATTGCGGCAGCCTGTTTATTATTATTGCATTCAGGCTGATGCAAAAGCATCCGTTGATACATCTTGCGGCATTGATTCATGCATTCGTTTTCCTGTAGCGCACTGCAAAGTTCAGCGCCAACACGAAAAGTCCATGCCAGCAGGCCATGTAACCCGGCATGAAGCGCATTCTCATTATTTTTCGTCGGCCAATCCAAAAAACGCTTCCCTGAAAGATTTTCACTGCCGTTTACCAAAACATCCTGACAAAGCTGCTTTAGCAACCCCGTTAGATAATCACGCTGTTCCAACAGATAAGGACGATCATTACAATGGAAAAAATATTCATACTGATTAATAATCCACCACAAAGAGTAACTGGAAATATTATTCATAAATTTCGGCAGCGGATAGAGATCACGCACAAAATCCAGGCTTTTTTTCACAACATCCGTATCCTGAAAAACATTCAGAATTACCTTTATTTCAGGATTCATATCACCGATCCACGCAATTCGATCGCGCTTAATTCCATCATAAATATAATCCTGCATATTCCAATGAACCGTGCGGACTGCCGTCTTGTAGATTTCATTTATTTTAGCATCATCGCACTCAAAATTTCCGACTCGGGGCAAATCACGATAGATCGCCTCAGCAAAGACACCACAGAGAATTAAAGGCTCCGTAACAGCGGCATCACAATCAATTCGCACAAAGCGAAAGCCCGTCCGACCATAACAAACCATTCCATGTGACGGCACCTCAAGCATCATGTCATGCAACGCATGATCATTATTGGGATGATTCATCGCTTCCGACACCGATTCCCCAAACCGCAAATGAATCTTTTTGATACCGGCATCACTGCAGCCCGTAACAATGCGCACGCCTCCCGGAAGTTCCATACCGAAATCCAGCAAAAGGCCACTTCCGGGCTGTAGCACACAGCCTTGAGCCTGCATATAAACCTGTGACTTCGGTTCAGTTATGAGACGCTCACCAAAATCCACGCCATCCGATTGCCATACAACACGGACCGGTGCTAACAATGTATGGGATAGCTCATCCTTTATTTTTATGTTATTATTTTTTTCAAAAATCATTTTACTTTTCTTTTTCTACCAGAATAAAGCGGTCTACCCAGACAGCCTTTACATTTTTATTCACAATGGGAGCCACATACAGCGTGTGCGACGCATTAACTTGGAAAGTCCCAATCTTTACCGTGACATACTTCTTTCCTGCGATCTTTTTCACCGATACCTTTTTAGAGTGATGCACCAGAGAATCCCGATCAATTGCTCCAATCGTTGCAGCATACCCTGTTAAATTTCCCGCATCACAGCGCAGCTGCACATAGACATCGAAAAAACCACTCGGTGGCTGATTATACTGAATCCACCAAGATGGGCGAGTACTCAGCATGCGTACAGCGGTCTTCAAGCTGGCATTCGGGTCCTTTTCCACAAAACTGAAATGGCCTAATTGGAACAGACCGGCATCTTTTGCAAGGAGTCCATACCACTTCTTTTTGCCGATAAAATCCGGCGGGTTCACAGCATTCAATCCAGTCGAATATTTCAGGGTAATGCGTCGGCGCACTTGCGCGAAGGGGTCCTTATCGCGATGTTCACGGAACCGTGGCACGCCAGCTTTTTGAGCCATGGCGATTTGTTCCTCAAGCAAATCCTTCCAGTTCGGCAGGGTTACGGATTTGGGAGGATTCATCATTAATTTTTCACGTTCAAGCAGCGTCATTTTAATGGACAATGCCGCCAACTCAACCCGACGCGTCAATTCTTTGTTGCCGGCAACAACGTTCTGTGCATCCAACATAAGCTGATAGCACTCCAATAATTTTTGATCACTCAGCCAGCCGTCCGTAGCGCGACTATAGCAGCCGATTTTATACGGAAATTCTGCACCGGCGGCATTTATTATTTGAATGTATTTCAAGATAAACGGAGCGGCCTTACCATAATAACCATGAACGAATTCATCGATGATCTGCTGCGTATCTAAATTTGGATTCCACATTAATTTTGAGATAAGATAGGCACGCAAATTAGACAAATCCGCAAAACCGCTCGGCCGATCAGCCTGGGAGATCAACCCACAGCCCTGCTCCATAATTCCTCTTACTTTGTGCTTGGCAAAATACCGCAAATCCTCGGCAATGTTGTATAAATTGGGATTTGGACGATAATACTGCGTGAAATTGGTTACATAATTCCATATATAAATCACATCGGAAATTTTGCTCCAGCCTAGCAACTCATCCGAAAACAACTTATTTGCTTTAGAAGAAAGTGGCTTGGAAAAATCACAATGTATCGTACACAGACGAATAATCACATTATCCTTTGGCACCACCGTTTTTGGTGGCTGCGTAGTATAATTATAGGCAATTGTTTCAACCTTCAAATCCGGATATACCTTATTGAGTTCTTCCGCCACATAATTAACCGTATCTACCAGTAAATCCGTTTGATTGCCGTGCGCCTTTACAAAGGCATTGCACTCGTCACACATACAATAAGTCTGACTATCATTCTGACTAATAGAAATGACTTTCGTTCCCGGATGTTTTTTAAGGCGAAGCAAGGCATTCTTCACTAACTCTTTCCGTAATTCCGGATTTGTCAGGCAGAGCTGATCATCAAAAACGGTCCCAGAACGGACACCATCACGCAACGCAAAATATTCTGGATGCGTCTTGCCATATTTTGCACTGGAAACTAATTCCCGAAACGTATGGACCCAACCTAACAGCGTCCGATGGCCACCCCATTCTTCGGATATTGCTGGGTATTTTCTCGGCATGTAAAAATCATGATTAATACGCATCTTTACCGCAAAACGAGGATAATTTGCCATCTCATAATTGGTCTTTCGATCATAAAAAATGGGCGCGTACTGATAATCCGGCAAAGGAAGACTCCCCTTCAAAACAGGATAATATTCTGCAACCGGCGTCCAATAACGAACACCACAATAACGCTCAAGATATTCATAAATGGCATAAAGAACCCCACGCGGACGCGCACCACTTAAAATAATATTCTGTCCTTGATGCTTTAACAGAACTTCATCTTCCTTCAGCGTACTGAAATCCAAACCGCTCAGCATTTTACTTATTGTTGCAGACTGGCCAATATAAATTCCGGGCACATTATCCTGCGCTGTAATCTCAAATTTCTCGCCCGTTACGTTCAACAATCCCTTCTGCAATTCTTCGGCGGCATTTTTCTCCACCGCAAGGGCATCCGGCGGCAAAACAATCTTGTATGCATCCGCATAAACAAAGATTGCCGTCATGACAACCATCATATATAATATTTTCTTCACTGGGTTCTCCTCTTTTTGTGCCACACAATCAATAAAAATACACATGCGTCTTAATGAAATGGACAAAACATCCGCCCACTGCAAGTATACCTCTTCCGTTTTTTCCGTTATGCAAAAAATTCCACCGCGTATCGACAATTTTTCCATAGCAAATTTAATAAAAAATGATCTTTGCCGGAATCTTCACCACGATTGATTCCTGCTCACCATCCTTTAATAAAAACTCTTTAATCTTCTGCGATGTCTTTTCCGTATCATAAACCAAGCCAGAAATGGCCGGGCTCGCATACTGACCATATTCACTTAAATAAGAACTGAACACAAATGGTATTTTTGCATTCTGCTCTTGATACTTATGAATAATTCGAAACGCAGACAAATCCGAATTAACAATTAAAGCATCCGGCTTGAGCTTCGCCATGGAATCAAACATTTTTTGACTCCAAGCTTCCGAAGAAAAATTTTCATTTGAATAAGAAACCCAAAAATCAGGGTCATACACAATTCCAAAATCCTGATAGGCCTGAATCACACCTCGCCGACTCTCTTTATAAGCACTGTCTCTGTAATCCGAACGAATGGTGACAATACGCCGATAAGATCTCTTTAATAATTCCGTTACCGCTTCATAATGATTGTAGTAATGATCACTCGTTACAACCGGAAATTTCGTCTCTGCTAACGGCTGCTCTAAAAAAATCACCCGCTTGAAGGAATTCATTAAACGAGCCACTTCTTTCCCAAATTCCGGATACGTATGGCTGATGCATATAACATCAGTGACCCCAGAACATAAAAAATCTTTCGCATAACGCTCAATCGCATCATAATCATTATGCATGATCCCAATCTGAAGCCGAATGTTATGCTCGTGTATTATACTCTCTAAATGACTTAATACATTATAATAATAAGGCGGCGCTAAACTGTCAATTAAAACCCCAACAATGTTGTTCGTCTTGCTCACTAACCGACGCGCTAACATGTTCGGCTGATAGTTCAACCGCTTCGCACAAGCTAATACTTTTTCCTTCGTTTTGAGCGAAACATGATTGATATTACGCCCCGACATCACCCGAGATATCGTAATGATACTAAACCCAGTCTCTTTCGCTATATCTTTCAATGTGGCATGTTTCTGCACCATAAAACCAGCTTTCTTTGAATTATAAAAAATTATCTTGGATAACGTTATCCATAATATACCCCATTTTCTAAAAATTGTCAAGTATTTTTCTTTTAAAATATTTTTTTATGTAAATAGAAAAAGGAAACGCAGCTTTACCGTATAAGGGGAAAAACGTTCTGCAAAACTGGTAAAAAGAAACGCACCGTTTAATTCAATAAACGGTGCGTTTCTTTTTTTGTATATTATCTCAAGCAATGTGTTTTTTAATTATTTTCGTTTTTTGGTAATGTCACAATGAAGGTTGTTCCTTCGTCTTTTTTGCTAATGAGATTGATATGTCCTTTATAACCTGAAACAATTGCCGCAACCAAGCTCAGTCCGAGACCATTTCCGGGGATATTGCGGCTTGCGTCGGCGCGATAGAAGCGGTTAAATATCATTTTTTGGTCTTTTTCAAGGATGCCGCATCCGCTGTCTTTTACTTTTAATTGGACTGATTTTTCAAGATTTTCGAAGCTGACGTTAATAGCTCCTGATTTCGGGGTAAATTTAATTGCGTTATCCAATAGATTTCCGAGAAGGCGTTGAAAGTGTGATTTTCGTCCTGAGAAAAAAACAGCTTGTTTGGAAAAGTGGGAAGAGACCACAATATGTTTATCTTCGGCAACGGGGGTAAATAGGTCCACGATATCCAGTAATATTTTATCTAGTTGCAAATTTTCATCATGTTTTTTATTGATTTCGCATTCGGTGCGGGTGATTTCGAGCATGGTGTTGATCATACTTAGCATTTCTTCGCAATTTTCTGAAACATTAGCTGGAAGATTATCTATTTTTCCGGTAGCTGCGGCCAGTTCAGCTTCGCCCTGCATTCGTGTGATGGGCGTTTTTAGATCATGGGCGATATCGTCGGAAACGGCTTTGAGCTCATGTAACAATTTGTCTGTATTTCGGGTCATTTCATTAAATGTATCTACCAGATTATCAAGTTCGGAGCTTTTAAATCCATAGTTCACATGACGAGAAAAGTCGCCAGTGCGGAGTTTTTCGGCAGCGGCAGCGACCTGGTCGATTGTTTCGGTGAATTTTCCAGCAAGGAGCCACCCGCTTAGAGTGCCGATAATAGACATCAGAATAATGGAGAAAAAAAGAACAGACAGAATATAGTCCAAGCCACTTTGTATTTTTTGAATATTACTTCCGATAATTAAGGTGTTATTATCATAGAATTTATAATTAACTAATTTAACAGCTGTTTCATCCAATTTAAATGAATGAAAAGAAGGTTCACCCGGTTTTAATTCAGAAAAGTCCTGTTCCAAAAACGGTTTAATTAATTTCTCTGAAAAGAGGGATCGAATCAGTATTTCCCCATTTGGTGAACAAAGCAAAAAGAACATTTGATTTCGGCCTTCGCCGTACGCTTCTTTGGTGAGTTCTTCTCTAAAACTGGTTAATCTATTGAGGTTGCTGATTCGCTCTTCGGTAATCTGCTGCGTTGCCAAATTAAGGCGCAGCTCTAAAATATAGTCATGGACATTAACCAAAAATATTTTTTCTGTTGTTCCGACATCCAATGCTAAAACGATTTCACCATCATTTGGGATATGGGGTGTAATTATTTTTTTTGTTTTAGAGGAAAGAAAATGGGGGTCTAATCGTGTTGCACCAACGGGGGATTCTTTTTGGGTTAAATATTCATAGCTGAATTCCGTAACAAAAAAGTGAAGCTTATGAGCAATATTGTTATATAGGGTTGTTCTTAAAAATAAATAAATAAATGTAAAGCACAGGACTAAAGATATCAGAAATAAAGACGCATAAAAGGAAGCGACTTTAAATTTCAGTGTTTTGAAAAAATAGAAATTATTCCAAAACATAACCGAATCCTCGTACTGTTTGGAGCAATTTTCGTTTGAATGGCTTGTCGATCTTATCACGGAGGCGACAGACACGTGCTTCTACAATATTTGTTTTGGTGTCAAAATTGTATTCCCAGACGTGTTCCATAATCGTTGTTTTAGAAACAACGCGGCCCGTATTCCGCATCAGATATTCGAGAAGCTGGTATTCCAGAGGCTGCAAGTCAATTTTTTGTTCATCGCGGTATACTTTGCGTGTAACAATGTTCAGGGTTAAGTTTGCAACTCTGAGTTCGATAGGGTCCTCATTGCCGGACATTGCCCGGCGAAGAAGGGCTTGGATTCGGGCAATTAATTCAGCTAATGAAAAGGGCTTTGATAAGTAATCATCGCCGCCTTTTTCAAGGCCTTTTATTTTGTTCTCTACAGAGTCTTTGGCGCTTAACACAATAATTGGCAGAGACAGCCCCGCGCGGCGCACTTCTTCAATCACCGAAAAGCCGTCTAGCTTTGGAAGCATAATATCAACAACAATCAGATCAAATTTTTCGTTTTTGGCTTTGAATAAGCCATCGAGGCCATCGGCTGCATGAGTTGATCGGAAACCTGCCTGAGCTAAGCCCTGTACAATGAAATCAGCGGTTTTGAGATCATCTTCAATTAACAAAATGCGCATAATAAATAGATCCCTCGTTTTGTTGGATTTTTTTAATTAAGTTCTGATGCCGTGTTTTTTAAATAAGTTTGTTTTTTTAGCGGCCTATTTTGTGCTTTTCGATATTTCCAAGCGATATGAGTCAGTTCTGTCAGGACTGTAAAACAATTTTTCCAGCCTAATTTAGAGCCTGGAATATCTTGCCAAGAGGCTACGTCTTTTTCCATGCAGTGTTGAATGATATCTTTGCTGGAATAAAGCATTGTTACCCTTTTGAATATTTCAACATCAAAGAGCCATCGTGTGCAGAACTTTTCAGCAAATATTTTTTTAGCGAGTGAAATTTTGAATAGTTTTGTTCCGCATTGGGAGTCGTAGAGTGGCAGTTGCAGATAGGCGCGGATTAAGACTGCGCAGAAGAAGCCGGTTAATTTACGGATTGGCGTGCGTTCAACCCCCGAGCCAAGGTGGATCCAGCGGGAGCCGAAAATATATTCCAGATCTGATTTTTTTGCTATTTCGTTTTTGAACTGTTCAATTTCGTTTAGCGGAGTTGCCAAATCGGCATCCCAGAAACCAACCCAATCTTTGTCGGAAAATTCTTTCATAAGGGCTACTATTCCAAGTCGGACGGCTTCGGCTTTTCCGCAATTTTTGGAATAAGAGAGCATGGATGATCTTTTATTTTTAGACACAAATTCAGCAAGCAGTTGTTTTGTTTGATCGGTGCTGCCGTCATTAACGAAGCAGAAGAAAAGATCTGGATGTTGTTGAAGGTATTGTCCAAATTTATCAAAATCAATTCGCAAAGCCTCATTAAAACAAGGGATCACAATTCCAATGCGTTTTTTTATATTTTCCATAATTGATTTCCGTTTGTTTGTGTTAGCGGGGGGTGTATTGCAGGAAAATCCACTTTTATTGTCTAATCATATTTTTTCAATGGATGGTATTTGGCAAGCGTTTTGGAGCGAATACGAACCATTTATTAAGATGCAGGAGGCAATCCCTGTCTATTTTTTCTGTTATTTTATTGTAATTATGTTCCGAGATGATGAGCAGGTCATTTGAACTTTCTTTTAAGCTTTGATTAATTTCTTCTTTGGGGTGAAGAATGATTTTGTTTCTAGCATAAAAATGAGCAGAATAAGGCGTTCTGCAAGCAAAATAAAGATGCTGGCTTTCGTTGTTTAATTTTTCTGTTTTTGAGAGAAGCAATTTTGTGGTTTGGGAGGATGTGTACATCGATAGAACTAAAAAAATAGTCATCAAGAGCGTCGTTACGAATCCGAAAATAGCAGTGTCTTTCCAAACAATCTCCCAAAAATGCAATCGAAACAACAGTCTTGTCGAGCCGAATTGAGAGGCGATAAAGATACTGGTCAATGGAACGGTTGGTAATAAATAGGCGATTGGAACGCGTGGCGTCAGGCACCAGAATAGAATGATTAGAATGGTACT
>JBAYAV010000051.1:0-11932 GCA_041669565.1 Lentisphaeria bacterium | reverse complement strand
GCCACCCACTGAAGTTGTTGGCCTTCGACCACTCTGTAATTTGGGCATGGACAATGAAACACCCGAGTAAAAATATTTGAACCGTAACGAATAGCTTTTTCATGCTGATATTTATCCTGATTTTTTGTAGGTATCTTCCATATATATACTTCTGCTACATCAAAGACAGGCTTTGACATCCTCAATACAATGTGTAAAACCTAGTATACTTTGAGATAGAAGGAATCTAATTATTGTGTATTAATTGCCAGACGGCGAATTGTTTTTTGCAGCTTTATGGCTGGCAGAGATAACCTTAAGCCTGCATAGAGCCTTAACGATTCCGGCATAAAATACACAATAATGTTAATGCTTTAAGTGAATAACAGATAATGATTTATGTTTGTTGTTCGGACGACGGACGGTGGCGGTAAGCCTCTGTTGCCGACACTCCTTTCGGAACCGGATTAGTGCGACTGACAGCATAATAATCGGGTTTAATCCCCCCCTGGGGCGTCCGTCTTCCATAACAAATGGTTTTGCTAGCGATAAATGCTTTCAGTACCGATGCCGGTACTATAATCATCATAGCAAACGATCTGAGACATATAATTCCGAGGTCCGAACAGGGTTCCCTGATTCTCCATGACTCGAGTGCGAATGGAACGAACATGTCCATCCAGCAGTAAAATATTGATTTGTCTTTTATGATTAGAGGGGCCGTCAATACCGATATAATCGGAATAATTTTCGTTAATATCGGCCCAGATTGCCGAACCGGGGTTGTCTCTGCTGAGAATAGCCCTTGGCCCGTGTCCGAAACTACTGCAATGAGAACCTGTTGCCAGAGTAGATATACTATCTTTATCTTCAACATAAAGGAAAATGTAACTCATGGAACTGCTTTTGTCGCCACCATCAAGACCTTCGTTCCAGTTTCCATTGTCTCCAGGGCATTTAAAAAAACGTTTTGCCGCTAAAGCCTCGGTATCATTTGTTAAATCGATTGATGTACCTAACAGATATCCCCCCATTAATAATTGCCCCGCAGGACCGCAGTTGGTATCGCCTACTGCCTGGTTTCTGGCAAGCCAAGTTCCACAGGCATATTTACTGCCATCATGGGAATATTGATTAACTCGCGTTGGAATATACTGTTTATTATCATTTGCATACATTGTTGTCGCCAGGCCAATCTGCTTAAGTTTGCTGACGCAACTGATAGCCTTTGCTTTGTCCTTGGCCTTACTCAGAGCTGGTAATAACATTGATGCGAGTATTGCAATGATTGCGATTACAACCAAGAGTTCAATAAGTGTGAATGATTTCAAAGAAAAACAATTTACCTTCTTGAAATCTTTTTTATTCACTTTACCTTTGTCATTCAGCCCATCATTTGATAATTCTACCTTTTTCATTTGCATTGGATCCACCTTTTTCATTTGTGTTGAATCTATCTTTTTCATGTTTTCCAGATTGTTGAACAATCTGCCGATTGAGTTTATTTCTTCGCTTCCACGCACTACTTTTTCTTTCCTGATAACCTGTTGGGTGAATGATTTATATTGAAGATTTAAGCAACCTTAATATAATCATACCAACAAGTTATCTCTAGTTTACATTCAAAATATTCCTTGTTTTTTCAAGGATTCATGTCAAGTATAAATAAGGCTCCTTTTTAATTATTTTTTTCGTAATCTTGTGATTTTTAGTTATATTCCATCCTATAAAGTACTGTTTTGTGGGAGCATTAGAATTTTCCATTACCTGCTTAAACAAAGTCCAAACTTGTTCTGCAAACGACTGATATGAAAAGGTAATTGCGGGGCATTCAATTAAAGGGAAAAGACTTTTATCCCCAATATACATAAGTTCAGGAGTATACGGAATTTTTCTTTTAGAAAATTCCGTTAAAAACTCATTTGGTGGAAGTGTATCAATAATAATAGCCGTGGGTGGGTTTTCTAAATTCATGTAATACTTTGCATTTTGCTGGGCATTCTTCTTGTTGCTTATATTAACATTCTGATTTTTCACTAATTTTGGGTTGTATATATTAAATTCTTTAAGGATGTCGCGAATATTATCATTCAAATATTTACGGTAACTTTTAAAGCGAATTAACGGAAGGCTGACTCCAATTGATTTATGTCCTTGATTCACCAGCTGACTAACTGCATCTCTAAACATTCCAACTTTATCAAAATCAATCCAATTTGCACCGAAATTTTCAGGACAACGGTTTGCTACCACAAATGGTATTCCATTTTGCCTTAATTCGTAAGCAAGCTCCTTTGATATTGTGCTATACACAAAAATATATCCATCAAGCCAATTCGAAATCCAAAATTTATCGTCATGATTTATCATTTGATTAGGCAGTGTCATTAATAAGGGGTGTTTGCCTTCTTGTTTTATCATTTTTTGCAATCCATTAAGCAATGGATCATTATCTATTCTTCCTGAAAAATTACAAAAGATGCCAATAATACCAGTTTTAGGACGGCTATTACTCTTCGCATTTAACAGATTCCCTTTTGGCCCCATAGGGGTGACTAATCCCATAATTACCAGTTCTCGAACAGCCCGCTGCATCGTTGCTGGAGCAACAGAAAAATCATCTGCCAATTGTCTAATTGCAGGTAAACGTTTTTGATAATACGCTACTTCTATGCGCTCTTTCAACATTTCAGCTATATCTATATATTTCGGTTTAATCATAAAAAGAATCCTGTTTTATTGACTTATTTAATTATAATATAACATATGTATCACATAATGCTAATATCGTTAACAAAAAAGTCCACCTTGCGGAATCAAATTTATCATTTTTAATCTGTTCTTGCTTCCAATTGCATTCTCAGGATTTTGACATAAATTACCTATTTATATATTTGTTCGCTGTGTTTTTGCGGACTGGTCGGTCCTTTTATTTTATCACTATGATATGAAGAATCTGTTTTTAGGGTAAATATCGTCATCGGGGAATTGCCGTACAGCTGTGACTCGTTACGTGGTATTCCATTTTATTCTCCATTGTGAGGTATCAATGTATCCGAGCAGTCTGTTGCGCAAGTTATCAAGAAAAAATTGCGCGATTTCTGCTAGTCGGTTAAATCGTTTGCGTATCTTTTTTCGGACTCCCTGATCTGATAAAGTCCGGACGACTTTATCAAAAGAATCAGTTTTGTGTGCAAGTTGCATTATTAAAAATGCTATCATCTGTATCAGAAAATGATGAACAGACGCTTCTCTCTTATTGCCATACGCGTGTTTAATATTCAGCCCAAAAATTTTCATCTCGTTAAAACCCTGATTTTCTTCTACCCAGCATGTCCTATCAATATAGTTAAAAAATGCCTCAATATTTCCGGAGTTCAGCATAGAATTGGTAATCAACTCATATTTTGTTTTTTCAAACTCCTTGTTTTTTTTTGTTGTAGGTTATGCATTCCATTTCGGCGTATGGAATTGGAATTACAATACTGTTTTTCTTCTTAGCCGTACCATCAGAATAGGATAACTTACTCTATTTGTATGTTTTTTGAATTATCGTATTGTTAACCTCAATAGCAAGATCTCTTTCTTGTCGTATTTCACGGACTCAAAGATATTCTTGATTTTTTTGTCAGATTTTTTGATTGTGTCTTTTCGGTATGAAATACAGAATTTTCCATCATGGTGATTCTTTATCGTGCTGTGTGATATTAAAATTTTTGTGCTACGTAATCCTGTTTCATCAGCTCCAATAAGCAATGTATTAGCTAGAGATTCACGATAGCATTCGATGCATTTGTTTTTTAAAAAATGAAACACCATCTTGTCTAATAAATTGCAAATATGTTTCGTCGGCAGCAATTTTAAGTAGTAGTTGATGGTATCACCACGAGCAACTTGATCGCTTTCCTTACCGTGTAAACGATAAATATTTCCCGATGTTCGGGCATCGGAAAATATTACATCCATGGCTTGATGCGACTTAACGGCGGAAAAACAACGCGCGAACTGATTTGTTCATGACTGGATTAAAACTCTATAAAATGAGCGTAAACTCACGAACTAGATTTGATTCCGCAAGCCTTAGAGAGGGGGGGGCATTTTGTAAATAGAAAAAGTAAACGCACCTTTTTTGTTTTTTTATAAGGTATTAAAGGATACCCTGAATCCGTAAAAATGACGAAGCAATTTTTATTCCACAGATTCAGAGCAATGTATGGTCTGTGTTTATATCATATACAAAGGAATATATTATGGCTTATAATTCGAACATTTTAGTTCGGGTGCCGAAAGGAAATTGTAAATAAAGACGAATCAGAATAGGTAGATTATTTCATCGAATGTTATCGAGGTAGAAAATGGGAAAGTAACAAACAGAAGAAAAGGAAGAGAAAAAATTAACAAACTCGTTTTAGGAACGATTGCTGGCGGATATGAATATAAAAAATGCATATATTTTAAATAGGTATTATATTATAAGATTTAGTTGTGTTTTTCTTGTTTCTTTATATTGTTATTGAATGAAATGAGAGAAAAAGAAAGGATTATTTTGAGAATTTTGTTTGTCGGAGATGTGGTAGGGCATGGTGGTCGGAGAGCTGTTAGTAAATTAATTCCCGGATTATTAGATGAATACAATTGTGATTTTTGTATTGTTAACGGGGAAAATATGGCTGGCGGAAACGGCATGACTCATAACTGCATCCAAGAAATATCAAATTGCGGCATTGATGTCTTTACATCGGGCGATCATGTTTGGGATCAGCGTGGCTTTTCAACTGAAATTATCAATATGCCGAATGTTCTGCGCCCCGCAAACCTTCCGGAAGAACAGCCGGGAAGAGGCTTCGGCATCTTTACGAGTCGCAAGAATAACTATAAAGTAGGGGTTTTAAATCTCTTGGGAAGAGTTTTTGTGGACATGAGTTCCAATTGTCCCTTCGCGGCCGCGGAAAGAATCGTTGCCGAAATGCGCAAAGAGTGTAAGGTGATTATTGTTGATATGCATGCAGAAGCAACAAGTGAAAAGATTGCGATGGGGCGCTTTTTAGATGGCAAAGTAAGCGCCGTTCTGGGAACCCATACGCATGTGCCAACCGCAGATCAGCAAATA
This sequence comes from Lentisphaeria bacterium, assembly GCA_041669565.1. Classification (GTDB taxonomy): domain Bacteria; phylum Verrucomicrobiota; class Lentisphaeria; order Oligosphaerales; family Oligosphaeraceae; genus JBAYAV01. Next base: position 6,843 of record JBAYAV010000051.1, on the reverse strand, counting down.
TTTCCGGGCAAAACAGCTTTTATTAGCGATGTCGGAATGGTCGGATCCCGTGAGTCTATATTAGGTCGGCAAATCGAGCCTGTTTTAAGTAAATTTCGGTTTGGAATGCCAAAGCGTTTTACGGTTAATGATGCGGATATTCGTCTTCATGGTGTTGTAATCAGTGTTGATGAGAAGACCGGTAAGGCGTCTGGAATAGAACGCGTAATGCGTGACATCTCTTAAGGAAAAAGATAAACAATGCGTTGTCCAAAATGTTTGAAGACAGAAGATAAAGTTATTGAAACGAGAATTTCGCGCGACGGCGACTCTATTCGTCGTCGTCGTCAATGCAGTTCATGTGGTTATCGTTTTACAACATACGAGACGGTGATACCGGCGGATATTACAGTTGTGAAGCGCGATGGGCGTCGGGAAGAGTTTCGGCCGGAGAAGTTACGCGCTGGGATTGATATGGCGTGTTGGAAGCGTGCCATCAGTCCAGAAATGCTGGATTCTCTTATAAGCCAAGTAATGGGGCAGGTGGCCTTATTGCCGGAATCGGAAGTGGAAACGAATCAGCTGGGTGAATTTGTGATGAAGGCGCTGAAAAAAATTGATGAAGTCGCGTATGTTCGTTTTGCTTCAGTGTATCGGCATTTTCAGGATACCGATGATTTTATTGATGAGATACAACGCTTGTCGATTGAAGATGCGAATGAGGAAGCACAGGAAACGCAGGAAAAGCAAGACTTATGATTCAGTGGAGTTCAGAAAATCTTCTGATTGAAGATGCATCCGGCGCGTACGTTTCCTATGATGTGGAGCGTTTGCGGAAGGAGTTGGAAAAGTCTTTTGCGGCACAGGGCATCACCGAGAGCTGGATGGTAGAACACCTCGTTTTAACGATGGAGGAAATGATTCGTTCCAGTAATGAAAAAGGGGAGCATTTGCTGGAAGAAGATGTGCCTAAAATTCTAGGAAATATTCTTTTGGCAGCGGGGTATGGTGAGGTCGCTTCTGAATATTTGAGACTCTATGAGGAATTTGAGTTTTTTAAGCCCGGTGAGTTGCAAAAATGGACGGCGAACGAGATGCGTGAGTATTTGTGCCACAGTTTTCCATTAACGGATTCTCAATTAATGCATTTAAGCGAAGAGTGCGTTGCTACAATACAAACCCTGGGTTTTTCATCGGTGTCGGCAACTTTTTTGAGGGAACTAGCGGTTCATTTGTTGCATTATCAGCGATTTTCGGAGAACAAAGAATCGAAATTTAAGTCCAAAACGGAGGGCTTTACAGCATCGTGCTCAATGCCTAGGAAGCCCTATATTCGTCAAATGGAGTTTATTACAACGGATTCATGGATTGGACTTGTGAATGCACCAGGTCGGGCGTTGATCGAAAAGAAAATTATTTGTCCATTGCCGTTATCGGACTTATTTCCAAAAGCGCGATTAGAATTTCAGGTGTATCGATGTGAAGAGATTTTGGGGGGGTGGAATGCCGAGCTGATTCTTTTGAGCCGGCTGCCGAAAATTTTTCAAGATACGAAGGATGTTTTAGATTGCATGCGGGATCATATCAGCCGTACTTGGCCAAAGATTGATGATCCGTCGGGACATATTATTTTCCCGGCTTTTGAAAAGTTTTTTTCAACGGAGCACCTTGGTGGAAATAAGAAACGATGTCAAAAATTTCGGGAAGAAGTCGAAACCCTGGTAGAAAAATACTTGTTAAAAAATACGGGATATTCGCTTCAGGTCAGTTATCGAAAATGATTTTTTTATTTGGTATTGGAAGGGCTGATGAAGGGCCGTGTGGAAAAAATGGCTTTGTAGAAATGTTTTTTTGAAGCGCTGAAATGGATGCTGATAAAAAAAGTTTCAATAAAAGAAATATAAGTTCGTTATACAAATGAGGGGTCTATTATCTTGTATATGGAAACGGAAAACAATATTTATGGAATGGAAAAATAAAAAGCATTCAATTGGGCTGGATATCGGGCAAGACCAGATTAAAGCGGTAGAATTGCGCTGGAACGGTAAAGGCATTCCAAAAATAATTCAGCAAGAAAGCCTTTTTTGCCGTGGGCTTGGTGTTTTAGATGACCGCGAGCTTGATGAAGAAATAGGCAACTGGGCGAGCGAACATAAATTTATTGGGATGAACACCTGTATTGGCATTCCACAGTATTTGACGACGCCTCAGATTACGGATTTTCCCGTTAATGTGAATGGTAAAGCCATGGATCGTATGGTGGGCTATGAAACGAAACAGCTCGCGGGTATTTCAGAAGATACTTTTTTGTGGGATTATCAGATCTTAAAACCTGACTTTGAATGGGTAAATCCGGCGTTAATTGGCGTCTGCCGTGAGAATGTTATTCAAGAAAAACGGAATGGCTTGTTTGCGCATGGATTGAATATTCAGGATGTTGGAATGAATGGCTTGGCGCTTGCAAATGCGTTTTTTTACCTAAAGCCCGAAGAGAAAAAAAGTAGTAATGTACAGCTCTTGCTGGATATCGGCGTGGAAAATTCCACGCTTGTCATTATTGGAAATGGACAAGTGCTATATGTCTCTAGTTTAATGTTCGGGGCAGAGTCCTTCCTTAAAATTTTAAAAGAAGAAAAAAAGTGCGATACGGCACAGGCTGAAAAATTTCTTAAAGATTTTTTGCCCGTATGGGATGCCGAAGAGTCCTCGTTCGTAAAAGCATTGCAGACACTGAAATTTGAGCTTGGAATGAATTTGGAACATTGGCGTGAAAGCCGTCCCAGCCATTTTGATGCATTGCAAATTAAACATATATGGATGAGCGGTGGGTGTGCAAAATTATCGGGACTGGCAGACTATCTCAGTGAATTTTATCAATGCGAAGTGCAATTATTCCAACAGCAAGAAACATCATCAATGCCGGCAGTCTCAAGCGATAGGATGATTGCACTTGGATTGGCTTTGCAGGGAATCGGCGCGGCGGATTATACGGTTTCCCTTGTCCCTGAATTATTGCAATGGCAACAAATCCGAATACAGCATTTTAAGAGTCTGTTCCTTGCGATGTTTCTTCTCTTTGTGAGTACAGCTGCGGGGATGTTCTTTGTTTGGAATCATTGGGAAAAAGAGAAAACGGATGTTGGGGCCTATATTAGTCGTTTGAACAAATGTAATAGAATTATTCCGCAACTGGATCGTACGATTGATGAGATGGAGTTTTATCAGAAGATCTTGATTCCGATTGCGGAAGCCGGATTACGGAGTAATGTGTTTTTGCAGACTTTTCAGGAGTTCAATCGTGTCCAGCCTGAGGAAGACTGGTGTGTCTATATTGCGGATGAATTTAGCCATGAAGCCAACATAACGGAGGATAATCTGAAGAAAAAAGTGAAGGCCCCTCCGAAAAAAAATGCGATATGGGGATCGGCGGAAATTTTTCAGGGAGATAAAGCGGAGGAGAATTTAAATATTACGCCGGTGCTGGAGACAGAGCTTTTGACGAAGATGATTGTGGCTGGCTTTACGTGCCCAACCGGAAAAGGCCGGTACGAAAATATTCTAAAAATACAGAATGCCCTAAATAAGGGGAGTGTTTTTTCGGGGGTGGATTGGCTGGATATGAATACGGAGGCCAGCGGCAAGGAAGAGGCTATTTTCCGTCCGTGGAGAGCCTATTTAAATAAGCAGCAGCGTCTTTTGAGAACGGATTTTACGATGTTTATTCTAAAATTGCCCCTGAAAAAAAGGAATGTGAATTTGTCCGGAGCAGGGAAAGGGAGACCCAAAAAATGAGTAAGCATTGGAAACAGTGGCCACGCTGCCATCGCCATTTATTTATTTTTTCAATTCTTGGAATATTATTCTTAATGTTGATCTGTTTTGTGACGCTGCGGCCACAGTGGAAAGAACTGCAGCAAATCCGACAAGAAAAGCAAAAAGCCGAAACAAAAGTTCGGGAATCTTCTTGGCCTGGCGATCCGGAACGGCTGAATGCTCTGCTGCAGGATTTGAAAAACAAAGTCGAAAACCCGAAAAATAAATTGGGCGTTAAAGCAACCGCTGAAAAAATATTAAAGGAAGCTACTTCTGTATTTGCAGAACGAATCGTTGAAGAATACGGTGGAATGAATAATTTTATAAATCAGGCGTCACAAATAGAATATCGGGATCAATATGATCGTTTGACGTCCCGCTTTGAGGGCCAGGGAATTTATCTAAGTAAAACCCTTTTCGGGATGGATGAAACTTCCGCAGAAGAATATAAGTACTCGATGCTGCTGAAACTCTGGACGGTTGAAAAAATCTATGAAATTTTGGCTAAAAATAATCTCCGAATTGTGCAGGATCCTCAAGTGCAGACCGATGCCAATAAAAGACATGACGCCGCTAAAATTACCGTGCTGCCGATGAAGGCCTATTCAATGGATAAAGATTCAGAGGTGCCGTATTTGCAGGAATATCAGGTGCAGTTTACAGTCGGGGGACTTCTGCCTGATCTCATTCAGGCCTTCCATGATTTGCAAAGTGGCAATGATTTTTTGCCGGTTGTTCGAATGGAGTGCACGCATGAGACGCTTGGCCGGAAGCGAAATCGTCCCAATGCAAAAGGTGAGTTGATTATCCGCCGTATCCAGGCGGTGATCGTGTGTTCGACTTTTTTCTGCCCCGATGAAAGCGGCAAGGGCGTGCCGGTAATGTCCAATAAGAAAGCAATTGTTATACCGTCAGGAATTTAGGAATCGTTTTATGCAAAAACTAGAACTAAAACAAGATTGGGAACGGTTTGTACTGTTGGGAGTCATACTCTTGATTTTGCTTTGTATTGGTCTTTTTGTTTCTTCCCTTTTGAAGAATAACACGAAGGGTAAAACCAGCTCTGAAGCAATTCCGGCAATTCCGCATTATTTGGATGTAAATAAATTGCCGTTATTTGATAAAAAGGCCTGGCCGGAAGTATCCGGAAATCCGATGGCATTTATAAAGAAGGGGCTTTTACCTGCATCTGAAAAAAACTGGATCCCTGGAAAAAATCCCGAAAGGACAACGGCTGAATCCAAAAATTCAAAAACAGAAAACGAGAAAAATGTCGAATCGTCACCGGTGGAAAAAACACCATCAGGAGGGATCACTGAAAAAGATGACGTAATTCCCAAAAAACCGCTAAAAACTTTTACGCTGAATTTCTTCGGATTCTATATCGGAATGCATGATACAATTAGAGGACTGATATCAATCCAAGACTCGAAAAACGAAAATGAATTTTCAGATGATACAGCCGTAGGTGAAAAAATCGCGGAGTATTTTACCGTAACAAAAATAACAAAAGATTTTTTAGAATTAAATACGAAAGATGGTAAAAAAGTGAAAATATTGCGCGGAGAGGTTCAGAGGGTTGAAATCTATGAATAATTTTGGTTTCTCCTCTTTTTCAAATGCGAGTGAAGACTTGTTAACAGTGCTGTTAGAGTCCAAGGCGATTAATTTAGATCAGGCTGATCAAGTGCGCCGCCGTGTAAAACGGACACAAATTCCAGAACATCAGGCTGTTCTGGAAATGGGGTTTGCAACGCAGTCCGTTGTGTATAAAGCACTGTCCGGCTGCACGGGAATTCCATTTATGGAGATCGGCACGATAAAAATACCGGATAATGTGATTCAAAAAGTTCCGGCAAAGGTGGCACTGCATTATCAATTTGTGCCGCTGAAAATGGAACGCGGAACACTGAAAGCCGCCTTCGCAAATCCGCCAGCAGTGCGTGATCGTGAAAATTTGCGTTTGTTGCTTGGCATGAGACTGGATCCGGTGATGAGCACACCTGGAGAAATCAGCAATGTCCTGAAAAAACTGTATGGCCTCGGTGCAGAAAAAGTGATTCGCCTGCGACAGGATCGTAAATCCCAAAATTTGGGCGTAGACGATGGCGTTTTTGAGGACCGTATCGAAGAAAATCTCGATAAGGCTGGTACGGAACAGGATGCCTCTATTATTAATCTCGTGAATGAAATTATTATGGAGGCTATTAAAGCCCATGCTACCGATATTCATATCGAACCTTATCGCGAAACCGTGAAAGTCCGATATCGTATCGATGGCATGCTGCGCGAAATTCCAACACCGGCTGGAATGGTGGATCTGCATGAGGCAATTGTTTCCCGTGTCAAAATTATGGCAAAATTGAATATCGCCGAAAAAAGACTCCCACATGATGGCCGAATCCGCCTTACCCTGAAGGGCGAAGCATCCGATCTGCGCGTGTCTATTATGCCGACCCGCTTCGGCGAAACAATATGTCTGCGTATTTTGAATAGCAGTTCTATCTTTATATCAATGTCTCGTTTGGGATTAAGCAAATACCAGGAAGCGCTGCTGGGAAAATTGGTTTCCATGTCTCATGGTATTATTTTGGTGACAGGGCCTACGGGAAGCGGTAAAACAACTACGCTTTATGCAGCACTGGCCTTTGTTCGGGATCATTATACCGAACGTAAAATTATCACGGTTGAAAATCCTGTTGAATATGAATTGGAGGGCATTAGCCAGATTCAGATGCATTCAGAAATCGGCCTGACTTTTGCAGCAGCACTGCGTTCTATTTTGCGCCATGACCCGGATATCATCCTTGTTGGAGAAATTCGGGATAATGAGACTGCTGATATTGCTATTCAGTCTGCCTTGACGGGGCATCTCGTGCTGTCTACTTTGCATACAAATGATTCTGTTGGTGCGGTGAACCGCTTGGTTAATATGGGCGTGGAGCCTTATCTTGTGGCATCTGCGCTGGTTGCGGTAGTTGCCCAGCGGCTTGTCCGTCGAATTTGTGTCCATTGTAAGGAAGAACAGAAAGTGATTCCGCGCCGAATGCG
>JBAYAV010000050.1:0-11976 GCA_041669565.1 Lentisphaeria bacterium | reverse complement strand
TGCTCATTTCTATATCATCTAATCTTCGTGATTATATGCTTTATTTCTGATATTTATAAAGATTTTGAAACGGTCATTGAGCAATACCGCAAACGTGACAATGTAGAAAAGTTTTTTGAAAATTTTAAAGAAAGAATTGGATTGAAATGCTTTCTAACAGGCAAACAAACAGTTGTAATTTCAAAATTGTTTTTTGCTTTTATAGCATTCATAATTTATGGTGAATAAAAAATTCGCAAAGGGAAGGCAACCTTCAAACAAGAAAGCTTGTTAAAAAATTATACAATACAAAAATTATTTGATAATTTTGACACGATCGAAGAATATCAGGTTGCAAAAGGCAATTTTAAATGAAGTAAAATAACCAAAAAGAAACATGATATTTTAACAGAATTATGCTTCCCCGATTTAAAGAATTAGCCCATGTTATTGTGTTCTACAAAAACAGGGAAAGAATTCAGGGATTTTCAATCGGTGATAATATTTTAAAAATGCGGCATGAATTAGCAGCAAAATTTAGTTTGAAGTGTTTCGATGATTTTAATTTTTCATTAACTTCCTCGTGTGATACAAGGACTTCCTCAATAAAAGACTTATGTGGGATGCTAATATCAAGAGAATTAGCTGATGGCGATGCAATAGCCAAGTAATTTTTGCTCGCAAAAACAACATTGCCGGTTTCACAATAAAAAAAGACGCCTGCTTTTTCCGCGTAATATCTAAGTAGCTCCACGGGGGCTGGAGGGATTGCCACAAATATATTGGGACAGCCATTTATTATTTTTTCTGCGATTACAATATGATTTTCTGCTGTTTTTCCGTAAACCCTGCCGGGGCTATTTTTTATATAAATAAAAGGGTCTACCGGCAAACCTTCAAAGCTAAAACTCTTGTTCGAAAGAGTAATATTTATTGTTGAAGCTGCGCGTGATTTTTCCATTCCTAATTCCATACCCAAGAAGTTTGATATGTTATCAAGAGAAAGGCTGTTGTCTTTAATGATGCCTGGTGCATATAACCAGAACAAAACTCGCTTATCCTTTTGGCAATATTTTTCAATATTTTGACGCTGATAATCTGAAAGGACAAAAGCATTCGCAAAAACCATCAGTCGATATTGTGAAAGGTCAACATTGGGGATATCGTCAAGCAAGTAGATATCGTAAGGAGCACCCATTTTTCCCAGTTCTTCCATTTGCTTCATTATCCATGAACCAACTGTTCCATATGGGTGATATAGAAAAGATGCTTCATCTACAATTAAGGCGATTTGACAAATTGATTCCCGATCATTTTGGATGTTAATACTTCCTAGTCTTTGTGCTTCTGAAAACAATTCTAATAATTTTTCGTTGTTATACCAACCTCCCCATAAATCAAACCACCAATTTACTGTTCCGGTCACTAGAAAGCGGGCAAATACTGCTTTCAGTAATTCCCAACTGTCTGAGATATTGTCTGGCCCCAACCATCCATCTTGGTCATATTCACCATCAGGATCCATCTCAGGATTGGTTTCTGATACGAACCGACTGAGACAAGTTCTAATATCAGCTTCTGCATAGAAAAGTTTTCCGGCTTTTTGGATTGATGAGAATGCAGTGTAAGAATAAATATCATCATTACCAACAGCTTCCCTCTTTCTTAATCTGCTATGAGCATTTGATATAAAATCTATTTCTGGAGCATTCAAAACACGTCTTAATGCCAAGTGTCCTTGATGACCCCATATACATGTATATCCATAAAATATTCCAGTTAATAACTTACCGCCGCAAGCTTCTTTTACAGCACCACATAAAGCGATCGCTGAATCTGCTACCTCTTCTGAGTAGAATTGACGATAAGCAATGGTAAGATGAGATTTTATTGGATCTAGAAAAATTCCAAGGTCACTTTTTTTCTGATCTTCAATGGAAGGAATAGATATTGAATCCTTATATTCTATATTCGTATCCTTTTCAAGCAGCCATTCTTTAAAACGTTGTTCTGCGCAATAACTATAATCATTTGTACCTCCAAATTCTTCTGTTTCTCCAGCACCAATATGATAACCAATAATTCTGTCACCATAATTCATTGAAGCAACGTGGCAGACTATTTTCTTTAAAACATCTCCAGTTGCTTCGCGCCAGATTTTAGAAGAAAAAGAAGGTCGAAGAGAGCCATTTTCACGCTCACAGAAAACTTCTTTTGGATGTAGCTTATCCCACCAATCAAGAGAGTCGCAATAAATTCTCGGGAAAATCCATGCATTAGGGTCCTCATCTAATATTTTTTTTATAGATTCATCGATGACATCAAAATCCAAATCATCAACTCCACGCCAGATTTCTCGCGTTTTATGTTTGACTTGTTTTTTTGATCTGTTTATCCACTTGTTAGTTAAAGTTAAACTTAGTGAATAAACATGAACGCCATGCTGCGCCATTTGACGATAATATTTATTTTCCGGGCAATAGGAAATGTATGCCATTGGAAACATTGCATTACCATTAATGAAGACCGTAGGTTTTCCCTTATATGTTTTTATTTCACAAAAAGGCATTTTGTCATTATTAAATTTCGTTAATTTTATCATAATTTATATTTTTTTATTACTGTTTACCTCAATCCGCGAATTACCACGCAAGAAAACGCTTAAATAGTTAACAAACTGTTGGTTTGTAGTATAACAAATACCATAATTCCACTAACCAATGAGGTTATCAATACTTAAATTTATGTTACGTTCTGAAGAAATCAACTCGAAGGACAGTTTTCCTTTGCAAAAAAACTATTGGATGGAAATGTCCGCATGAAAGATTGGGATGCCGAACTTCGCCCCAGTCCAAAACCCGTGCACCGAATAGATAAAATAAAGGCCGCCAATCACTCTCAAGACATCAACGCTTATAAACTAGGTATTAAAGGAGTAGAAACCACCGCCATAAGAAATCTATACACTCATTTCAGGACTGTAAACAGAGAAATAAGAAAATGTGTTTTTCGAGATTCTGATTCTTTTCAATCCGCCAATTCTTAAAAATTTCCCCTAAAAAGTGATAATCATGGATTGATGTATTATATTAATTAACTTATGTTTTCTTAACTTTTAGGAACCCGAAAAATATAAAGGAACGAGTAAAATGAAAGTCATATTAGCGTATTCCGGCGGACTTGATACCTCTTGTATCTTAGCCTGGCTTCAAGAACAATATAATGCAGAAGTAATTACCTATTGTGCCGATGTCGGACAGGAAGAAGAGCTAGACGGATTAGATGAGAAGGCAAAAGCCACTGGCGCTGTTAAGTCCTACATTGAAGATCTGACAGAGCCCTTTGCCAAAGATTATATTTTCCCCATGTTCCAGGCAAATGCTATTTATGAAAACATGTACCTGCTTGGCACGTCCATTGCGCGCCCGCTAATTGCAAAACGCCTCGTTGAAGTCGCCAAAGCCGAAGGCGCAGAATATATTTGCCACGGCGCTACCGGCAAAGGCAATGACCAGATTCGTTTTGAATTAAATGCCTATGCCCTAAATCCGGATATTAAAATTATTGCTCCATGGCGTTCAAAAGACTGGACCTTCAAATCCCGTACCGATCTTATTAATTATGCCAAACAGCATAAAATTCCAATTAGTTTTTCAACCAAGAAGCCCTACTCCATGGATCGGAATCTTCTTCACATCAGTTTTGAAGGCGGCGCGTTGGAAGATCCATGGATCGAATCACCACAAGAAACACATGTTCTTACCGTTCCAGTTGAACAAGCCCCCGATCAGGCCGAATATGTTACCATCCACTTTGAAAAAGGCAACCCCACTGCCGTAAACGACAAAAAGCTGAGCCCCGCAAATATCATGCGCGAATTAAATCGCCTCGGCGGCAAGCATGCCATTGGGCGTATCGATATTGTTGAAACACGGTTTACCGGCATGAAAGACCGCGGTGTTTATGAAACACCAGGCGGGACGATCCTATTCCATGCACACCGCGCAATGGAATCCATCTGTATGGACCGCGAAGTCATGAGCGTCCGTGATTCCATGATTGACAAATATGCCAATATGATTTATAACGGTTTCTGGTTTGCCCCAGAACGGGAATTCATGCAAGCAGCGATTACCGAAAGCCAAAAGAATGTCACCGGCGATGTCCGCTGCAAACTATACAAAGGCAACTGCTTTATTGTCGGGCGTCGTTCTCCTTACACCCTATACGATCCACAAGTCGTCACCTTTGAAAAGGATGACGTCTATAATCAGGCGGATGCCACAGGCTTTATTAAATTAAATGCACTGCGTTTACGCCTCAGAGCAAAAGCAAATAAGCCAGAATGCTAAGGAGCACGAAAATTTTATGCTAGTTCAAATGCTTAAAGGCAAATTACACCGCGCCGTTTTAACCGGATGCGTACTTGAATACGAGGGCAGTATCTCCATTGACCGGGATCTGCTGGACATGGCCGGAATTCATCCAAGCGAAAAGCTTCAAATCGTCAACCAGAGTAACGGAAGCCGCTTGGAAACATACGCCATCGAAGCAAAACGCGGAAGCCGTGAATTTTGCTTAAATGGCGCGGCAGCCCGCCTCGGAATGCCTGGCGATACGGTCACCATTATGTGCTTTTGCACGATGGATGACAACGAAGCCGCAAACTGGAAACCAAAAGTCGTTTTACTGTCCGATCATAATCAGACCATAAAAGTAAAATGATTTAGGCTATAATAGCAAGAATTTGTCACTGCCCCTGATTTTTCAGACAGTGACTTTTCTTTGAAAACAAAGAATGAAAAAAACTTAGCGGGAAACAGATGAAGACATTAAATATCGGGCTTATCGGCTTTGGGACAATTGGCGCCGGCGTTGTAGAATCCATTCAAAAAAACGTAAAACTGATTGAAGCGCGAACCGGCATTACTCCAGTTATTACCAAGATTGCCGATCTGGATATCATCACCGACCGCGGCGTAAAAGTGCCCGACGGCGTTCTTATGACCGATGCAATGGCCCTGATCGAATCACCCGATGTCGAAGTCGTTATCGAACTTGTCGGCGGGACAACAATCGCCAAAAAATTTGTTGTCGCCGCATTGACCCATGGAAAATCCGTTGTTACGGCCAACAAAGCCCTTTTAGCAAAATATGGCAAGGAGCTTTTTGAACTGGCAGACCACTATCACTGCGAAATTTATTTTGAAGCAAGTGTGGGCGGCGGAATCCCGTGCATCAAAGCCCTGCGAGAAGGACTTGTTGCCAATCATATCGAGAAAGTTTACGGAATCCTAAATGGCACCTGCAACTACATCCTCACCAAAATGGAATGCGAAAAAGCAGATTTCACCAAGACCCTTCTAGATGCCCAGGAAGCCGGCTATGCCGAAGCTAATCCATCAGCCGATATTGATGGCTATGACACTGCGAATAAAGCCGCCATTATCGCCAGCCTCGCTTTCGGAAAATGGTTCAGCGTGGAAGACGTAGACGTCCAAGGCATTCGCGATGTCACCGTTCAGGATATTGAATTTGCCGCTAGCCTCGGCTACCGGATAAAATTACTGGCCGTCATCAAAAATGTCCATCAAAAGATTCAGTTGTCCGTTCATCCGTCTTTAGTTCCATTCAATTCCTTGATCAGTCACGTTAATGATGTCTTCAACGCCCTGCTTATACAAGGCGATATTGTCGGCTCTACCATGTACTATGGCCGTGGTGCCGGGCGTGCCGCCACCTCCAGTGCCGTTATTGCTGATTTGATCGATTTAGGATTGAACAAGGCCTGTAATTCGGCGCGTCGTCTACCTGCCTTTCCGCAGTTTAACGAATATAAGGGCCTACTTCCTTCCACAGAAGTGCGTTCCCGCTTCTATGTCCGTTTGCAAGTTGAGGATTCTTCCGGTGTTTTATCCAAAATCAGCGGTATTCTCGGAAATCACCATATCAGTATTGCCAGCGTCAGTCAAAATGAAAGCCGTGGCAATTCAGTGCCCATGATTATGCTTACCCATATTGCTTGTCAAGACGAGATGAAAAAGGCTTTAATCGAGATTGAAAAAGAATCGCAAGTTCTGGAAAAGCCCGTTATCTTCCGAATCGAAGACCTCGAACGCTAGTTCCCCCCCACCCCCTCTATCATAAAACACAACAAAATTATAAAACACAACAAAGGATTTTTTATTTATGTTCATTACTTTCACCATGTTTGCTCTCTATTTAGTTTTGCTGATTGGAATCGGCATTTACTTCTTCGAGCGGAAGTCCAACGTTGAAAAATATCTTCTAGGCGGGCGTGGTCTCGGCAGCTGGGTTACCGCAATGTCTGCTCAAGCCAGTGATATGAGCGGATGGCTGCTGATGGGACTGCCGGGTTCTGTTTACATGCTTGGAATTGGTGAAGCATGGGTCGCCATCGGGCTTGCCGTGGGAACAATCTTAAATTGGCTTCTTGTTGCCAAACGCTTGCGTATTATGACGGAGCTAACGAGTTCTTTAACCGTTTCCTCCTATATTGGCAAGCGCTTCAAAGATCCGACGGGCATTATCAGTTCGCTGGCCGCAATCATTATTTTTGTCTTCTTTACGATTTATGCCGGGTCCTGCATGGTTGCCGCCGGAAAACTTTTTGAGTCCATTTTCGGAATGAATTATACAACTGCTGTTATTGTTGGTGGCGCTGTTATTTTATTCTACACCCTTTGCGGTGGCTACATGGCGGTCTGCTGGACCGATTTAATTCAGGGTGTGCTGATGTTTATTGCCGTTATTGTGGTTCCACTGCTGGCCGTTTCTCATATGGGTGATATCAGTATTGCCGACGCCTTTTCCGCCCGGAATATTCCGTTATCGATTCTCCCCAAAAAGTTTGATTTTGCCGCATTGCTGGCCATCATATCAACCTCGGCATGGGGATTAGGGTACTTTGGACAGCCGCATATCATCGTTCGTTTTATGGGCATCACCTCTCATAAAGCCGTGAAAAAAGCCACCATTATCGCCATTATCTGGGTCGTTGTATCCTTAGCTGCCGCCATCTTCATTGGTGCAATCAGTGTTGCGCTTTATCAGCAGCCCGTTTTATCCGCCAATGATTCTGAGCGCGTCTTTATCCAAATGATTGCGCAGTTCTGCAATCCCTGGTTTGGCGGAATTTTTCTAGCTGCGATTATGGCTGCGATTATGTCCACCATTGATTCGCAGTTACTGGCGGCATCCTCATCGGTTTCGGAAGATATCTACAAGAAGTTATTTCGTCGTCATGCGGACCAACGAGAATTAATGCTTGTCAATCGCATCCTTATTTTGGTGATTGCGCTTCTTGCCATGATTATGGCGACCATGAATTTTAGTACCATTTTCAAGATTGTTTCCTTTGCTTGGGGTGGTTTTGGCGCGGCGTTCGGACCCATTATTCTGTTTTCGCTTTACAGTCGCAAAATGACTTGGCAGGCTGCTTTAGCCGGAATGATTACCGGTACCGCCGCGATGCTGATATGGAAATACTGCCCGTGGGGACATTATATGTATGAGATTCTCCCCGGTTTTATTGTGAATACGATTACCATTTTCATCTGCACGGCGCTAAAGCCCCAGGACAATCCCGAGATACTGGCGCAGTATGATAAAATGCTCACCATCCTACAAGAAAAATAATTTTTTTCAGAAAAACGATCAATAGCCGTTGAAAATGCAGCAATGTATTTTCAACGGTTTTTTTATGCCAGAACCATCATCACCATGCACCAGAATTCACGAGTTTTGCCGCCGTAAAACGGGCGGATATTCGAAGGAGTAAGGAATTCAATAAATCGGACCGCCGATGTGCATTATCAAAGCGTATTTTCCCAGCACAGCAGCCTTTTTTTGGAGAAATTGCGACTTCATCTGGGCATTTTATTCGCAAACCACCTTTCTCTACGCCTACCGATGGATGTTTTTTATCAGAAAGAATCGTCATTCCATCGATAAGGATTATATTAAGGATATCACCGAAAAAACAATTTAATTCCTTCCTGAAATCTTTTCAGATAGGAGTTTCATTATACTCAAAGTACAGCATTGCTTTTCGAAAGCAATTGACGATAAGCGGGAGAAAAATATGAACGAACAAGATCCATTAAAAAATTTTACGCCGCGTGCTCAGCAAGTTCTAACCATCGCGCAAAAGAAAGCAAAAAAGCTAGGCCACAACTGTATTGGTTCCGAGCATATTCTTCTTGGCATTCTTAAATTGCGCCAGGGATTCGCCATTACTTTTCTAGAAAATTGCGGATTGAATTTGGATGAACTTTGCGAAGCCACCCTCAAAGCCTGCGCACCGCCGCAACCGCCTATTACAACACCCGGAAATCTGCCGCTATCCGCCAGAGTAAAAAAGATCTTTGCCTTTGCCGAACAGGAAGCATCCGCACTCGGATTTAATTTTGTCGGCATTGAGCATATCCTTTTGGGGTTGCTCAAAGAAGGAGAAGGCGCTGCCGCAAAAGTACTCCTTGCGAAAGACATCGATTTTAACAAACTCCGGAAAGAAATTCTGAAAGAACTCGACCCGCGCTATATGCCCGAAACAGCCGAGCCGATGGAAGATGGCGAAAACGATAATTCAGAAGACCCAACCGCACAGTCAACAGATGACAAAATGCCGGCTCTGGAAGCATTTGGCCGAAACTTGACCGACTTGGCGGCTGAAGACAAATTAGATCCCGTGATCGGGCGTTCCAAAGAAATAAGCCGCGTAATCCAAACACTCTGCCGCAGAACCAAAAACAACCCCGTTCTGATCGGAGAAGCCGGCGTTGGAAAAACAGCAATTGTCGAGGGGCTTGCCGAAGCAATTTACCACCATGACGTGCCCGATATCCTTAACGACAAGATGGTCATTGCCCTTGATTTAACGCTTCTCATCGCTGGAACAAAATTCCGCGGACAATTTGAGGAGCGCTTAAAAGCCGTCATGGACGAAATCAAAAATTCTGGGAATGTGATTCTTTTTCTTGATGAGCTTCATACCATTGTGGGTGCCGGCAGTGCCGAAGGCACCATGGATGCCTCCAATATCCTAAAACCGGCATTATCTCGCGGAGAAATTCAGTGCATCGGCGCAACAACCATGAATGAATATCGCAAAAGCATTGAAAAAGATGCGGCCTTAGAACGCCGTTTTCAGAGTATCATCATACAGCCGCCTTCGGCAGATGACACCGTAAAAATACTCCAGGGGTTAAAGAGCAGATATGAAAAACATCACCACGTAGAATATACCGATGAAGCCATCCAAACGGCAGTAAAACTCGCAGATCGCTATATTCCCAGCCGGTATTTCCCCGATAAAGCCATCGATATCATCGATGAAGTCGGCGCCAAAGCCCGTATATCCAATATCCCAAAAATGCCGGATACCTCTAAGTATGATGAAAAAATAAAAGATATCCGCGCTCAAAAACTCGACGCTGCCAAAAATCAACAATTTGAAAAGGCCGCACAATTCCGGGATATGGAAAAAGAAATCAAAGAAAAAATCGAACAAGTGAAAAAAGACTGGGAAAAAAATAAAGTCCAAAATATCACTAAAATCTCCGGCGATGATATCCGCACCGTGGTTGCCACAATGACCGGCGTCCCAATGTCTCGAATGGAAAATGACGAAGCTAAAAAACTCCTCGAAATGGAAAAAACCATTAACCAGACACTTATTGGACAAGAAGATGCCGTCAATGCTATCAGCCGTTCTCTGCGACGCTCACGAGCCGACCTGAAAGACCCAAGACGACCCATCGGCTCCTTCATGTTTCTCGGCCCAACCGGCGTTGGAAAAACATACCTTGCTAAAACACTGGCTACCTTTATGTTTGGGGATCCGGAAGCACTGATCCGTATTGATATGTCCGAATACATGGAAAAATTCAGCGTTTCAAGATTAACCGGCGCGCCTCCGGGCTATGTGGGTTATGAAGAAGGCGGACAACTCACCGAAAAAGTGCGCCGTCGCCCCTATTCTGTTGTCCTCTTTGATGAAATTGAAAAAGCAAGTCCTGAAATTTCAAATATCCTTTTGCAGATTCTTGAAGAAGGCCAGCTTACCGATGGCCTCGGCCGTCATGTCAATTTTCGAAACACCATTATTGTCATGACCTCTAATGTGGGATCCGATACCCGGGATAAACTCGTCACGGTCGGTTTTCAAAATTCAGGCAATGCAGACGCTCTGCAACAATACGATAAAATGAAGAAAAATATCATGGAAAAAACAAAGAAATTTTTCCGGCCTGAATTTTTAAATCGTATTGATGATTTGATTGTGTTCCGTCAATTGGAGAAAGAAGACATCCGAAAAATCATCACGCTGGAACTAAAGCTGATTACAGATCGCTTGGCAGCACGCGAGTGCCATATCGATTTTGATAAAGCATCGATGGATTTTCTGCTTGAGAAAAGCTATGTCCCCGCCACGGGTGCTCGTGAAGTCCGCCGTGTCGTTGAGCACTACGTGGAAGATCCGCTTTCCGAAGCCATTCTTCGCACTGGAAGGCTCGGTCTTCCGACGCATTTCATTGCCCAGAGTACAGGCACTGCGCTTTCCTTCACACCGAAAAAGCCAAGGAAGCCCCGCAAAAAAGCGACTCCTCTGAAAGCAAAAAAGACAACAAATCCAAATCAGCCGGAGCTGAAGCTCTAATTATCTTATGGATTGCATTATTACAATCAAAAAGAAGCCGAAGCTGTTACAAGATTACTTTGTACGATCAAAGGCGTATCATTTCAAAAATGATCGAATCACAATCGGCAACGAAGAAAGTGACTGCGCCCTGGCAGGCTATTCGGGCCCACCCGCCCGAATTGTCCGCCAAGGGGGGATCCACTATTTTTTCTTTCCGCCCGCCAATGACAGCAAGTTTTTGATCAACAACGAAATCGTTCAAGAAAAGCAGCTATTACATAGCGGCGATTCAATGATTTACGGCGAAGCTCAGATGTATTTTTATTTACATTACGACAAAGTCGGAATCGCGGCAAGTAGCAAGTTGTTGTCCCTTTTTACCAAAATAGCCGTTACTTCCGTCCTGATTATACAATTTCTTTTTATTTTTTTTCTGATATCGTGGTTTCAAAAAAGCCCTATTTGGAATAACCAGCTGACTAGACTTACCGTTATTCATAAAATTGACACGCTGCGATATATCTATAAAAGGCCAAAAAAATTCACCGCGCAGCTCAACAAAACACTAGCAAACGAAATTTATCAGGACATCACGGAGCAAGCACGATTTATCCGGCAAAACTCAGCAATCTTAACCCCCGATCAAATGAAGGTTATTTTAGCAGACTTAGAGCAATATAGAAAATACTACTATTGGCTTTCAAGTCCCAAGAACCAACAGTCCATTCCTGAAATTCAACTGAATCAGGCTGTCAAAAATGTAATACAAAAAAATATCCCAAAATGAATAATTACGCACAATACCTCGAACATTTTTCCAATTTATCCGTCGCCGTTGTCGGTGATTTAATGATCGACCGCTATATTTTCGGGCAGGCAACCCGTATTTCTCCGGAAGCACCGGTTCCCATTGTCTTGGTTCAAAAAGAAAATGCGGTTCCTGGCGGAGCCGCCAATGTCGCCCGAAATATTTTATCCTTGCATAGCAAAGTCGCGGTTTTCGGGAGCATCGGCGTGGACAACAGCGGTAAACAGCTGCAGGAACTTCTGCAAACTGCCGGAGCAAATATCGACGGCGTTATTATCCGCAGTGATTTCCCTACAACCGAAAAAATAAGACTGCTTGCTGATAACCAGCAAATCGCCCGCATTGACCGCGAAAACACGCACGCGCTCTCCGAAAAAAAACAGGAAATACTCCTGCAAAAACTGGAAAACGCCATCGCTAATCATGAAATCCAGGCCATTATTTTAGAAGACTATGCCAAAGGATGCCTGACCTTTTCGTTTATTGAAAAAATCATCAGAATTGCACAACAATACAATATCTTTGT
>JBAYAV010000049.1:0-12191 GCA_041669565.1 Lentisphaeria bacterium | reverse complement strand
AGGCGTTAGGGTGTCCATTTGATAACTTATAGTGCATTCATTATAATGGATACTGTTCAGACCTTATAGGGGAAATAAGCTTTTTTTGTTTTTTGATGGGCATAATTATTATTGCTCACTTTCATTTTCTGTTGTAAAATATTTTTTAAAAAAGGGAACGGAAAAATACAATACAACCTAAACGAAGAGAAACAGGGTGATGTTGGAAGGCGTGTGTAGGGACGGAATATTTTCCGCCCATTTTTGCACGGCCGCTGATTTTATATACATACGTCCCCAAGACAACCGATGTTTGATAGATCCCCCACGTAGCCATATGCATCTTGGTAGCCACTTTCTGACGCCGGTGCTGGGCCCTGCCCATATTGAAGGCCTGCGTTTGGATTTTATGCTTTTTGGTGAAGTTGTCTATCATTCGGTCAGGTATCCAGCTTGCAATCTGTGCAAGAACGGACATCGTACTCTTTTGTGGGTTCATGGGACCTCCTATGGTTGCGTGTTAGGCTACTATTAAGATGCCATGAATCCACTTTTTTACAAATTTGTCGTCAAGTTATGGGACGGCTGTGAATATTTTTTGGAAAAATCAGTGCCCTTCCGTATTGGCGGTGCATTTTTTTCGATAATCCCGGGGCGAAAAACTAAAACAGGACTTGAACACCACACTAAAATAATTGCTATCCGGAAAACCGCATAATTCGGCAATCTGATAAAAGGGAAGTTTGAGATGCAACCGAACTAGAACCTCGCTCTGCTTCATCCGCTTTTCCGTAAGTAGCCGGGTAAAGCCCTTCCCGTGATTTTTCGAAATTAATTTTCCCAAATAATTCGAATTGACATGGAGCTCATTGGCTAATGTACTTAATGAAATCGGCTGATCATATTTTTCGTTGATGTAGCGCTTTACACTTTCAAGATAAAAGTTTTGCTCACGCTTTTTGACATGCGTTGGCTGCTTTTGCCAATAACGATATAACTCTAACTGCATAAACTGCACAATAAATTTTCCGTGCCGTAATAATTCAGTCCATTTTTCAGACGATGGCGCAATATGTCCATTTCCTAAATAAACAATGGCCTGCAGCGCATTTTTATCCATAACCGGCAACGCCATCTCCCAAATTCCATGCGGACAAAATCCGCAAAAAACACGGCCCCTTTGAGCAATAAAACGACTCCGTGTTTTGTTCTTTATGCACTGTTTTGAATGACCGGAAAGTTTCATCTTACGACAAAACTCATAATGATGCATATACAAATCATCGGTCAATTTCAGATTGGTACAACTCTTGATTTCTAAATTATAAAACTCGACCGAAGCAGATACCTCACAAACCTCTTCAACCAATAATAAAAGTTCCAATAAAGTCATAAGTTATCATTTCCGAATAAGCTAGTAAAAAAAAGATACAAAAAGAAATATCTTAAAATCAAAGAAAAAAAGGCATTTTTCTTAAGGTTTTTATGTTTTTTCATAATATAATAGGTGAAGTACGAAAAGAGTTCTTTTCTGTTCCCCAAAAAAATCAAATTGAAAGCGATGCAAAAATGGCAAAGACCTACACCGAACCAGCTCGAAAAATTCCGATTGTCGACGACGTTGATATTATTATTGCCGGAAGCGGGCCTGCTGGTATTGGCGCAGCATGGGCGGCAGCAAAACATAACGCAAAAACATTGCTGATAGAATCCGCAAATGTGATCGGCGGAATGATTATCCCCGGCATGATGTCCCATTGGACTGGTACAAGCGGGTCGAGCGTCTTCCATGAAATTTTAGAACGCGCCTATCAGGCACAATGGCCAAATGAAAATGTAAACAGCCAATCCAAACATTACATCAATCATGAAAAAGAAAAATTAATCCTGCTGGAGATGCTCCAAGAAGTCGGCGTCAAGATACAACTCCGTACAAATATCGTTGATGTCATAAAAAAAGACAATCAGTTAAATGGCATTATAACCGAAAGTAAATCCGGACGCGAAGCCATTCTATGCAAAACAATTATTGATTGTACCGGCGATGGAGATATTGCCGCTTTTGCGGGCATCCCATTTGCGATTGGCCGCGAAGAAGATCAGGGAATGCAGCCCGCCACCCTCATGTTTAAAATCGGCGGCGTAGATCCAAAAACAGCCGTCTATCCGGGATCTTTTGAATCGCTTGTCGATACTCCAAAAGGAGAATTACAGGCCCTCGCAAAAAAAATACTCCCAAAACCAGCAGGGCACGTCTTGCTTTATCGGTCTACAATACCGGGTATTGTGGTTGTGAATATGACCAATGTTACAAATGTCAACGGAACCGATGTGCGTTCTATCAGTAACGCTGAAATAATATGCGCAAAACAAATTCCGGTTATTATGGATTTTCTGCATGAATATGTTCCAGGCTATGAAAAAGCTTATGTACTAAGCACCGCCGCCAATGTCGGCATTCGTGAAACAAGGCATATCCAGGGCTGTTATACGATGACTGCCGAAGATATCGTGAGCGGCAAAACATTCCAGGACTGGATTGCTACAAAATGCTTTTTCAATTTTGACATTCATAATATAGCCGGAGCGGGTCTGGATGCCCATGGCGCACAAAAAAAGTTTCACGCCGATGGCACTTACACAATTCCCTATCGCTGCTGCTTACCTCAAAGAATGGATGGCTTACTTGTTGCAGGCCGAGCCATTTCTGGCACGCATTTAGCGCATTCTAATTATCGGGCAATGCCAATTTGCACCGCGATCGGGCAAGGTTGCGGTACCGCAGCAGCAGTCGCAATCGCAAATAGGCAACAGCTACGCGATGTTGATATTGCAACAGTACAAAAATGGTTGCGGGATGATGGCGTTCAATTATAATCTTTTGGAATAGCAATTTTGATTTCAAACATCGGTTGTCTTTAAAAAAAGAACAAAGACATTCACCAAAGCAATGGCATGTTTGTACCCATGAGAGACGCGTGAGAATGATTAACAACACCCATTTTAACAGAAAAATTAAAATCGCCTGAATGACGAATGAATCAATTAAAATTGTAGGGGCGGAATATTTTCCGCCCGTTTTTGCACGGCCGCTGATTTTTTATATACGTACATCACCAAGACAACCGATGTTTGATATCTAAAACGACGCACGTCCGTGCGCCGCTACGAGGGGGATCCCCAAAACAACGTGATATTTTAAAAAAGAACAAAGACGTTCCCCCAACGCAACCGATGTTTGATATCTAAAACGACGCACGTCCGTGCGCCGCTACGAGGGGGATCTACAAAAAAACGTGATATTTAGAAAAATCCGTACGTTTTTATATCATCTAATTCTCATGATTATATTCAGTATATTTCTTCCATTATACTATTTTTATCACCGTTTTTTAATGGATCCTTTTCCCATTGTATTGGATTATTAATAATATATTGTGTAATATACCTGAATTCTTCCCCCTTCCCTATAGAACAAAAACAAAAACCTTTTTTTAAAATATTATAGGTGTTTTGATTGAACTTTTTGTTTTATTGTACTACACAATATAGACAACAAAACAAAAACCATTCGGAAATACATGATGCAAAAAATACATCCTATGAATACAAAAGCGGGGCAATATTTATTTACAGAAGAACCAAATCATATTCACGGAATAATTAAAATTGTCAAAACCAATAATGAACGGGAAAATGTAACGGGACGCGGAGACGTAGAGACGCAATATTTTGCGTCTCTAGCCCCCCCCACCAAGACGTCGGAACTGGGACATCACTATTATACCGATAGAAACAAAATTATGGACGATAAATACCGCAGCAGCAGTCGCAATCGCAAATCTGCAGCAATTACGCGATGTCAATATTGCCACAGTGCAAAAATTATTGCGGAACGATGGCGTAATCTTATAATATTTTTTTAAAAAATCAATAAAGCCTCAAAACAAAAAAAAAGACCCCACCAACAGGATGTCCTATTCGGGGGTCGATGAAACTCAGACGACAAAATTATGCTGATTTTAATAGAAAAGCCAGAATAATCTTAAGGCTACTGCTTTAACAGTAAATCCGGCAAATCAGTCATAATTCCCTGAAGTCCGTAACTCAGGTATTTTTCATTTTCCTCCGGAGTGTTGGAGAAAAACATATTCGCCCAAAGGCCAATGTCCGCTATTTCGCAACAGAATTCAGGGGTAACAAAAGCTTTCCAAGGTTGAATAATTTTCGAACCAAATTCCTTATGACGTTTCAGATTATCCCGTTCTTCTCCAACGCATATTTCAATTCGCGGATTGATTTCTTTTACCGCTTGAGCTTGTTTAAAAGTCGCGATCATCAGGAAAGCTTTTTGATATAAATCAAATTCAGCGTATAAAGAACATATTTTTTTAAGGGCGGCAGGAGAATCAACATACACTTGAATGTTAATGCCAAGATCTTTACCAGCACAAAATTCTAAAATTTCCCGAAAAGTTGGTATCTGCAAGTTTTCATAAGCGGGCTTTTCCAGTCTTTTCCCGCGATCATGCGTGCCCTGCCAATAGGAAGCGTTTACCAAACGCAAGTCTTTAAATTTCAACTTATTAATTTCGCCGGAACCATTCGTTGTTCTGTCGATACTTGAATCATGCATAATGAGCAATTCGCTATCAATGCTTTCACGTACATCAAACTCAATAATGTCAACTCCAAGGCGATAAGCCGCCTTAAAAGCAGGCAATGTATTTTCTGGATATTTACCGGAAAATCCCCGGTGTGCGGTAACAACCGGACGTTTCCCGCCGAGGTAAACTGTTTCTAATTTAAACATTGTTAAAAACTTCTTTTGAAATTGTGTTAATAGCGTTACACTGTCGTAATACAGTGCAACGCGTTTTGATTCGAAATTATTTTGTCCGGCATCAGGGTTTGTTGGGAACGGCCACGATCGATTTAACAAACAAGACATTATGCTTTGCTTCGTTTCCGGAGGAAGATAACAGCAAAGTAACGGTATCCACGGCGGTAGCGCCGCCGTGGGGCTTAAAGCTCTTTGCCTCCAGACAGATGTCATTTGCGTCCAACAACTCCAGCTCGCACTGTTCTTTGTTGCCGGAAGACTTGATTTCAAATCGATACAAAACGTCCGGATTAAGTTCCGGGCCCAGAGTTCTCCAAATTTCACCGTCGCGATAGCCGGCGAAAATCTTGCTTTTGCGACACACAAAACCAAGCTCCACTCCGCGCCACAAATAACTGTTGGCATGCAACAGAACCCGGCTCATAACGCCGTTCTTCCGGCTATCGCCGGACCAGCCCATCACGATGGAGCATCGGAAGTCTTTCGTGCTTTTGTCGAACAAGATTCGCGATGCCATACAACGCGAACCATCCTCAGCAGGGACAGTCAGACGAAAGACTTTCGCTCCTCCGAGTTCGGTGATTTTGTATTTTGTGTCATCTTTTTTTGTCAGCTGCCACCCGGATCCTTTTGGCGACAAAGCCCCTGTTTTGTAAGCTTTGAAAGTAATCCCGGTCGAACCGACGGAGGCATATTGCAAAAAACGTTTGTCCCAAGACCAGCCTTCGCGCAAATACAAATAACCCGTATTCGAAAGACCGATAGAATCGATTTTTTTGCGGAAGTCGTATAAATCACGCAAATTGCAAGCAAAGCTCTTGCGAGTCTCTGCATTTTTGTCCTTTAAATAAGCATTCCACAGCTTGAGAACGGACAAAGTCCGCTCAGCGTTTTGCAGGCCCATGTCGAGAAATTCAAGGCGTTTTGTCTCGTCGGCGTTCAAGCCAGGGACGGCTTTGGCGGCCTCGAGCAGTTCACGACCTTGGTGCATGACTTCGGGAGTAAAGATGAATGGTGCAATAGGCAGCCATTTTTTCCAACTGATCGATTTTTCCCGCTTGGTTTTATGATACGTTTCAATGTCAATGTCACGGCTGACTTTTTCCCAGTAACGCCAGTATTTCTCTACCGCGCCAGCGGCGGGGCCGAATGCAGAGCAGTATTCGTCATAAATTTGCTGCAGGGACATTTCCGGATCGATATTGAGCCTTCCGATTACATAGTAGGAAAAGCCTTGGACTCCCCATTCGCCGAGCAGACTGTCGATCATTGAGCCGATCATCTGACCGCTTTTATGAGCGTAAGTAATCGAATCATAGGCCCAGTTTACGTAGGACACCGGCATATTGTGCCCCGAACCGGGAAGATTCGGACGAAAAATCAACTTTGCCCCAGTTTTTGACCAGGCGCTCCAGTCGTTTTCGAATCCTTTTTGGGACTCGTCACTCGTGGGGTAACCATTTCCAGGCACAATACTCAAATGAATATTGCTGTTCAGTTGGATCTTGCCCTGAGGCGGTTTATGGTAATTACTGTAGACATAACCGACTAGAATGACCTCGGGATTGACCTTTTTGGCTGCTTCGTACAAATTAAGGTAGTAATGCATATAGCGTGCAGTAAGCCACGGGGCCTGCTGGACTTTTCCCTGGTTGATCAAACCACGAGCCTTGCCAAGGTCTTGTCGCGTCGGAATTTGGCCTTTGCCCCAGTAGTCGGAAGTCTTAAAGCGCGGATCCGGCTCATCCCAAGCACGGCAGTTTTTACACGTGCACATGCCCGGCGTATCGTTTTCACTCGCACAAATATACTGTAACCCCGGGCGCTTTGTTTTAAACCATGATTTGTAATCCGGATTAGTCCAATCGGCGATTTTTTGCTTAATCAGCTCCGGATTAGAAACGCACATGCTCAAAGATAAGCCGGCCTTGTCGCCTTCCAAAGGACGGCGGGTTCCATCCGGTAGCAGATTGAAAAGCCCTGGCCTTGTCTTGCCAAAACGCTTCCAGTAATCGCTATAAGAATGATCGAACATGATGCAATTAGCCAGATTGAAGCGACAGCGGCGTAACCACAAGTAGGTATTTTTTGTAAAGCGCGTTCTGGATTCCAAGCTTGACCAGGCTTGCAAGGGAGAGTTTTTCAAGCGGGGCACAAACCAGCTACTGATAAATTTGGGCTGGCCGGAGAAATTCAGTGATTCTACGACAATATTTCTTTTCTTGTCAATTTTAACGCCGAGGTCACCCGGCCACAGCCAGCGGACATTGAGCACGCGTTCAAGAAACTCATAAACGGCGAACGCAGAACCGCTGTGCATGTAGCGCATATAAGTCAAATAGGTGGTCATTTGTGGATTAACGTCGCGGTCATCTCCAAACAAAAACAGGTCCTTGTCAACCGTTTTGCCCGCAAAATAATTGACTGGAGGGTTCTCTTTGGCAACTTTGGCAGCAAACGACGCTTTGCACGCCCCAATGTAGATCAGACTGGTAAATTCCTTGGGTTTAGAACTTTCCGGGTAGATTTTCAGTTCTGCTCCGGAGGCCAACTTTATATGGGTTTGCAGTTCTTCGGCCGCCAGTTTAGTCGGACGGAGCACCGGATCGGGAATAATGATCGCGGTTTGGGGGCGGCCGTCTTTAACGATTTCAATTCCATTGACGGTTATAACCGCCATCCATAACATCAACACGGCAATAGTAAGCCGTTTTAAATAAAACATGGGACAACTCCTTTTGTTTTTTTATTGAGTCCATTTCAAAAATTTTGGCTTTTTTCTGTTAATAGCTTGTTTTCTTTTGCGCATCAATATCATTTTGCTGCGCCCGATACGGTTTTCTTTTAAAATTCCGCTCAAATCATGATTTTTATCGATACTATCCTATTCCGAGTTAACTCTTTAATAGGCGAATCCCCAAAAAGCACGCACTGCAATGTCGCGGCTCTGCCATGCCCGATAGGAACACCGGTATTCGAGAAATTTCACACCGGTAAAAGATTCCACCCTGCCGTCCGCATAGAGCAAATTGGTGTTTTGTTCATTGTCGTGGAACATGCCGATAGTACGTGGCTGCATCTCACCGAATGCGGCCTCGTAATCGTATCTTGAGTAATCTGAAATCCCGCATCCCATCAACCATGAATCGGACAGTCTTTTTGTCCGTTTCATGGGATATTTGGACGGCCCCTCAATGGGCATGGTAAAGTCGTATTTCAAATGCTGACCAGCCCCGTGAGCAGCGTTCATGCCGAAACTGCTGCGGAACTCCTTTATCTGGCGCTGGCTAGGGCATTGATAGACGGAATCTTTGAACCTTTTGGTACCACTTGAGTCAACGTATTGGAATTTATACGGATTCGCCAAGTAAGAAGACTCGAGACCCAGAGAGGGATCACCGCTTCCGGAAGCGCAGCCAAGCTGATAGTACCACATGTACGTCCAACTAAAATTGCGCTGGGCGCATGGCTTGTAATCGTTATAGTCCATAGAGTACATAGAGACTGCCGTACCCATTTGTTTCAGATTGGAGGCGCACTTAATTTTCTTGGCTTTTCCACGTGCCGCACTAAGCGCTGGCAACAACATAGATGCGAGGATCGCAATAATAGCGATTACGACGAGGAGCTCGATAAGGGTAAACTTTTTTATATTCATAGCATTATCCATGTTTGTGCCTTTTGTTTTTTGGCAATAATCCCGTTTTCCTAAGTTGCTTTCCCCGAAAAAAGACGAACTTTTTTCGAGCCGACATATTTGAGTCATTTTCTGTTTCATGTTATCTCCAAGGTTCCGTTGATGTGATTTATCGAGACAATTGCAAAACTCTTGCCCGCGTTGAACTTTTGCAATCATCTCTATCAAATAAAAATCAAGTTATACGCATACTTTAACTTCCAACAATTTTCCTTTCTGCCTCTTTGCGCAAAGTTTATTACTCGATTTTCAGAGACTTATTTTTACAAATTTTGGCATAATTTTTTATTTGGGACTTTCCTCAAGGAACAATTTTCCACGCAAGAAATTGCCGCTGCCAGTCCGGCTGCCTCGCCCGTTGCTACGCAATTACCGGTCACTCGATAGGCCGCGTGAGCCAGCCAACTGCCACTTATGCAACGCCCGGCAACTAAAATATTATCGAATCCTGCCGGGATAAGAGACCGATATGGAATATAAAAACCATTATGTCCTACGACTGTTTGAGATTTCTTATCCGGTTCGTGAATATCAATGCCAAAATTTACTTTACAGACAGCATCATCAAATTTTTTTCCACTAGTAACATCTTCGTCGCTAATATAGTAATCTCCAATAATTCTTCTCGTGTCCCGGACGCCAATTACCTCCGGTAGACCTAGTAGATAAACGTCACCCAAAATATCGCTGATACTTTTAAAATATTCAAGCGCGTACTTTACTTGCCGGCGACCCTCAAGAGTTGCTGCGGTAAGATCATCAGGGTCGATACCATTACGAAATTTCAGGTGTGTCCACTGAAACAATGCTTCGCCTTTCCTCGGCAGTTTTATGATTGCGGGATAGTTAAATGGAATTTTGCTCAAAAGTTCTGATTCAGGAAATCGTTCGGCTAATATCTTGTACCAGCCAAGTATATCCTTTTTATCATAACTTTTTTTAAGACCACCAACCTTGAACATCATTGTCATCGGTTGCGTAAGATTATCCTTGTCACGCCCTAATTTGAATTCGGCTCCTGCATCAGCGGCAATTGTTCCATCGCCAGAACAGTCAATAACAATATCTGCTTTAATTGCAACCGGGCCATTTTTTGTTACAGCAATGACGCCTTGAACCTTCCCATTATCCACAATTGCTTCTTCAGCAAGAGTGTAAAGCAACATTTTCACTCCTGCTTCCTGGGCAATCTCATCAAGAATTAAAATCATTTGACAATGATCAAAAGAGATCTCATTAAATCCGCCCCATGCGTTATTCTGTATCAATTTACGGCGGATCTCTTGATTCAATCCACCCTTGCCGGCATTATCAAAAAAGGGGCTCACAAGTCCAAGAGTCCACATTCCACCCAGATATCCGCCACGTTCTACTAACAAGACATCTCTACCTTCACGGGCTGCAGTAACGGCCGCCGAAAATCCAGCCGGTCCTCCTCCAACTACCAATACCTGGGTCTCGTATTTTATCGGTATTTCAATGTTTTTACGTCTTACTGTTTCCATTACAGCCCTCCCATTTTTTATGCAATTCAAATAAAACTTCCAAATATCATAAACTATACGCAGACCCTTTTTTCTTTTTCCCGGTTGTTGGAGTTTTGTTGTTTCTCAGTCACGCTGCGGGATAATTGCTGTTTTAATACACGCATTGTAATATTATGAACTTCTTCCGGCGCTTCGTTATTATGGGCGTAATAATAGCATGACAAGTGATCCGGGCGTGCACTTTCCAAGTATTTAGTCAATCCTTCTTCGTATTCTGCATGCACCGATTGGGGCATTAACATATTTTCAATCAAGGCAAAAGTTTTTTTATTTCCCAGACAGGCTTCTTGTTTTGTTCTTTCCCAAACAGAAGACAGACTTTCTTTGATTTTTTTCGGCTTTTCCTTAAAAAAGCTTTGTCTTTGAAAATTACCATCATAGCCAATAAAATCAAGGCCTTCAATGAACGCGGCTAAACGAGTGAAATATTCTGGTGCATTCGGCATATTAAACATGGTCATTTGCAATTCCGGCCTTACTGCTTTTGCTCTATAAATCAGCGCCTGAAGAAAATCAACATAACTATCTTGCATATTTTCTTTGGTTGGATTAGGACCGAACTTTTTAATCGTTTCCGGGTGCGTTGAGATCAAGTCAACATTTTTCGGTTCATCCCATATCAGACCGTCAATTTCATAATCTGTACAAAGGGTCGTTATAAAATCGCCAGCCCATTTGCAGAATTTGGGTGATTCAATACAGCCCAGACCCGTTACCCCTGGAACGGAAACATCTGAATTTTCACAGGTCCATAAACTTGGCATTAATGGAGAACCGGCAAAACGTCCCCCTATTCTACTAGGAATAGCCAGTACTTTCAAGCCACATCTATGCGCAATATTTACTTGCATTTCAAAAGTACGGCGAGAGTATCTCATTTCGCTTTCACTAAACGAAAGCGCCACTGCGTCAAAACCGTTTGCTTTTATATCCTCAAAACTTTCCTGCCATTGTTTCGGAATAACCGTCCAACAACCATAAGAAAGACAATATGCAGTCAAAAACATTTTTTTATCCTTAAATTAGTTGATTTCTATTTGATAACTAATTATATTGTACACCATTAACAATGGTGTGTCAATTGGTAAAATGTAGTAAAAATAATTGTCGATGTTTGAAAAATGATTTACAGACTTAATAAAATCAAACGCATAAATCCCTATATATTAAAACTTGACAGATTGGGATTCTTTCCAGATAAGCACTATCAAATTCAACGCGTTTTTAATAGTTTTTCTTTCAGCTTGATCTTGGATGGTTCCGGAACGATGACGGACAATATAAATCAGTACACTATTGACGGTCCATGTATGCTGATTCACAAAAAGGGGGAGTTCTTTAGATACTCTCCGATAGTCCAATGGAATGAAGTTTCTTTTGCCTATGTTTTACCAGTAGTAGATGATTTCGAAAAATTTTTCGGAGAAAACCAGGGTAAAATAATTATAAAAATAAAAAATATATTATGGATAAAAGCCCTGATTCAACAGATTCAATCTTTACTGCCACTTCGGGAAAATTATGGTGTAGTTGACCAAATTGACGCATTAAGCTTGTTGATTCTGATGCATGTATTTTTTGATGACCACCAAGCTAAATCACAACCTTTAAATGAAAAAATAGCCCAAGCCCGCTCTTGGTTTGAATTAAATTACAGTAAACAGTTTAACATTGATGAAATAGCCAGAGAGTTTGATTTTTCTCCATGTCAGTTTCGTAAAACATGGCAGCTTTTTTATAACTGTTCACCAAAAGATTTCATCAATAATATTCGTTTAACCGAAGCAAAAAGATTATTGAAAGAATCAAATCTGCCAATAAATCAGATTGCTCAAATTGTCGGTTATCTGGATCAGCGCTATTTTTCCACCTGGTTTAACAAATATTACAAGATGTCGCCCCGTAAATTTCGCCAAAGCTTTTTAACGTATGATGATAAATCCTAAAACGACGCACGTCCGTGCGCCGCTACGAGAAAATCTTCAAAACAACGTAATGTTTAAATTATTGTAGGGGCAACCCTTGTGGTTGCCCTTTTTCGGTCGTGTCGCATTTTATTGGGTAACCACATCATTATTATTTTGGGCGACCACAAGGGTCGCCCCTACGATTTCTAATATTGCGT
>JBAYAV010000048.1:0-12211 GCA_041669565.1 Lentisphaeria bacterium | reverse complement strand
CGGAATGCCCGGCGGGGTTTGTCCGGAACAGTGGATACTGGAACACCCGGACGTGATTCAGAAAATTCAACGCGGATATGCCCGCGCTGGCGCCGATATTATCTATGCGCCGACGTTCGGGGGGAATCGCATTAAATTGTCGGAATTTGGACTCGGTGATAATGTCGCGGAAGTGAATGCCAAACTGGTGGCGATCAGTAAGGCTGGCGTGCAGGGGATGCCGGTTTATATTTTTGGCGATATTGCACCGACGGGAAAATTTGTGGAGCCGTATGGTGATCTTCTTTTTGAGGACGCGGTTGCTATTTATAAGGAACAGATACGCAGTTTGATCGATGCCGGTGTGGATGGACTGATTATCGAAACGATGATTGATTTACAGGAAACACGCGCGGCTTTAATTGCGGCGCGAGAGCTTTGCGATTTTCCGGTGATGGTATGCCTTACGTTTGAAGCTGGCCAACGGACTCTGACTGGAAATCATTCAGTTTCGGCATTGCTGGCATTAAAGGCGCTTGGCGCGGACGCCTTTGGCTGCAATTGCTCTTCGGGGCCGAAAGACATGGCCGGAATTATTCGCACGCTGAAGCCGTATGCGGAAATTCCTCTGATTGCAAAGCCGAATGCCGGACTGCCGCATCTTCATAATGGGGTGACCCTTTTTGATATGGGGGCGGAAGAATTTGGTAGCCATGCCAAAACGCTGGTAGAAGCCGGGGCTGGAATTATCGGCGGCTGCTGTGGAACAACCCCTGAGCATATTGTAAAATTGCGGGAAAATGCCGAAAAATTATCGGTTCCGGAAATCAAGGCACAAATTACCGGCGTGATCAGCTCAGCACAACAATTTCGAGTGATTCAGCCGGAATCTCCGTTTACCTTGATTGGAGAGCGTATTAACCCTACTGGGAAAAAGGTTCTAAAAGCCGAACTAAAAGAAGGCAAAATGGACTATGTATGCCAGCTGGCAACGGAACAGGCCGAAGCTGGTGCGGGTATGCTTGATATTAATGTGGGAATGTCTGGAATTGACGAAGCGGCCGTTATGCGCAAGGTTGTTAATAAAGTGGTGAAGATGTCTTCTTTGCCACTTTGTATTGATACAACGGATCCGGCTGCGGCGGAAGCAGCACTTCGCGTTTATCCCGGACGGGCGCTTTTTAACTCCATTTCGGCGGAAAAGGATCGCTTGGAAAAGGTTTTGCCGGTGGTGGCAAAGTATGGCGCGATGGTGATTTTATTGCCGATTGTGGATGAGGGAATTCCCGAGACGATCGAAGAACGAAAAGCTGCCATTGATAAAATTTTTAGCTGTCTTAAAAAATACGGTTATCGGAAATGTGATATTGTGGTAGATGCTCTAGTGATGACGATTTCTTCGAATCCGGCAGCGGCGAGGCTAACGCTTGATTTTATTCGATATTGTTCGCGGGAGCAGGGGCTGAATACGGTTTGTGGTTTATCCAATGTGAGTTTTGGTTTGCCAAAACGAAATACGGTGAATTTTACGTTCCTGGATATGGCGATGGGCAATGGCTTGAATATGGCGATTGCAAATCCGATGATGCCGAATATTGTGGATTGTATAATTGCCGGCGATGCGTTAAATCATCGCGATGTGCGGTTGAAAACACTGTTGGGAAATTTTGCGGGGGACAAAGCGGTGGCGGCGATGAAGCCGGCTGCGAAGGATCTGACGCCGCTTGAAAAAATAAAGTCTCATTTAATGTCCGGAAATTCAGAGGGGATTGTGAAGGCGGTTCAGGAGGCATTGGATGTTGGCGCGGTGCCGAAAATGATTGTGGATGACATTCTTATTCCGGGAATTACCGAAGTGGGCGATAAATTTGAAACAAAAGAATTTTTCTTGCCTCAGCTTGTGATGAGCGCAGAAGCAATGCAGGCGGGAATGGATGTGTTGACCCCGCTTCTGCGTTCCAATGAAAGTGCCGGGGATGCGGCCAAACGGAAAAAAGTGATTGTGGCCACGGTCCGGGGCGATATTCATGATATCGGGAAAAATATCGTGGCACTAATGCTGGGGAATTATAATTTTAATGTTCTTGATTTGGGAAAAAATGTCCCGCCAGAAGTCATTTTAGATGCCGCGGTTAAGGAAAATGTAAAGTTGGTCTGTCTGTCGGCTTTAATGACAACGACGATGGGGCAGATGAAGATTGTGATTGAGATGGCTAAAAAGCGTGGGTTGAAAGACATTCGTTTTCTAGTTGGTGGTGCTGTGGTGGATGCCGCGTATGCCAAAGAAATCGGCGCGGAATATGGCGAGGATGCTTTGGCTACGGTGAAAATAGCTGAAAAATTGGCGTGATTTTATGGAAATAGAAGCCATTGGAACTTTTTACTGCTTGGAAAAATACCCCTATGATGTGCCACGTCAGGGAAGCTTATCTGCGGATAACTGGGGCAAAATTGAATTGCTTCCTGGAATGAATTTTGAGCAGTCCGTTTTTCAGTTGGATGAATTTTCCCACTTGTGGCTGATTTTCGGATTTCATCATAATACGCATTGGAAGCCGATGGTTCGACCGCCGCGGCACCGCTTGCAAAAGGTTGGCGTTTTTGCCAGCCGTGCGCCGTATCGGCCCAATTTTCTCGGATTAAGCTGCGTGGAGTTGGTGAAAATAAACGGTTTGGATATCTATGTTCGAAATCATGATCTTTTGGATAAAACGCCGATTTATGATATTAAGCCGTATCTGGCTTATGCGGATTCTTTCCCGGATGCAAACCCGGGGTGGACCGCGACGGATGAGGAAGAGCTTTATACGCTTGGCTTTGAGCCCGAAGTGTTGTCTGAACTGCAATGGCTGGAAGATCATGGCGTTTCCGGATTGCGGACTTTTATCGGTGTCCATCTTGAAAATGATCCCCTGAATCGCAAAAGACATCGACTACAATGGTCGGAAAAATATCTGGATTGGATTTTGGCATATCGTACTTGGCGTGTGGTGTTTGGCGTGAATGAAGAATCAAAATCCGTGTTGCTAAAGAAGTTGTTCAGCGGATATACAGAGGATGAATTAAAGAGGACAGAAGATTTATATAAGGATAAAGAGGTACACCGGAAATTTAATAGTATTTTTGGAAAGGATGAATTATTATGACATTCAAAAAAAAATCAGGGACCATAAGATCAACAAAAAAAGACGCGGGCACTGGGAAAAAGAAGAGGGGAATTATAAAAAAATTAGGCTGGCTTTGCGGCATTTTATTTCTTTTGTTTTGTCTTGCGCTGGCGATTGTTTTTTTTAAGCTGAATACTATCGTAAAAATGGGGGTTGAGAAAACTGGTAGTTATGTTACTCAGACTGCTGTAAGCGTTGACAAAGTGGATGTGCAGTTATGGAAGGGTAAACTTATCATTAATAATTTTGTAATCGGTAATCCGGAAGGATTTCAAACAGAATCTGCTTTTAAAGTAGATAAGATCTATGTTTCGTTTGATCGAAATAGTCTTCTTAAAAATAAAATTGTGGTCCATAATGTCCTGATTGATGGCGCACAAGTTATTTATGAACATGAACTTATCGGTAGCAATATTAGCAAAATCTATAAAAATGTACAACGCTTGGTGCCGGAAAAAACGGAGACTGGAAAAGAGGATGTAAAAGAGGCCTCTACAGAACCGGAAAAATCGGGAAAAAAGGTCGTTATTGATTTTGTGGATGTGACTAATACGAAGATCGGTGTGAGTAGCGTTTATCTGGGGGGGCGTAGCCTAAAAATAAGCATGCCGGACATCCATTTAACTGATCTTGGTAAAGAGAAAGACGGAATGACACTAAAAGAATCGGTTGCGGTCATTTTTGATCGTGTTTTGGGAAGTGTGAACCAATTAACTCAAAGCGTTGGATCAATGCTTGATAAAGGCGCTAAAAATATTGGGGACGCTGCAAAAACAATCGGCAAAGAGCTTAAAAATAATGCGACAGGAGTCCGCGAAGGTATATGGAATTTGGGACAGGCCGTTAAGGGTGTTATCCTAAAAAAAGAGGATAAAAACGCGAAGGATGAAGCCGATGAAACTGAGACCTCAAAAGAGTGAAAAGATACTACAAATAGTAGCGCGAAAGAAAGCGTTGATTTTATCGTTTGAATAGGCTGTTTGGATTGGATACGAAGAGGTAAAGAGACGCACATTTGTGCGTCTCTTTTTTTTCGTTTATTTGATTTTGCTTAAATCAAGCCCGCTTGCTTCCCAAAAGAGGGTGTCTTCGACCATCTTATTGTCGATTTCCCAGAAATGGTTCATGGTATCTTCCTTGATAACGCCCGCTTTTGTGCTTTGTTCCAGGTAGGACTTTAGTTTATCGAACTCGATCGACTCGGTGATCTTGATGCTCGGAAGTGTTTCGGCTAGAAGCTGATGATAATTTTTGGAAATGAGGCTGTTATTCATTTGAAAGGTGGATACAAATAACGTGCCGGCACCCACTTTGATGCCAAATAGATAACAAAAATTACGCAGCGTGTCGTCATCAATAAAATCTTTGATGTTTTGAACAAGGCCTTTCATCCGATCCCGAACGGGTTTATCCACGCCGTTAATAAATTCGTGTCCTTTGCCGGGGAAGTGGTCTAAGTTAAGCTTGTAGGCGCCTTCTACTAATGGCTGGGCATTGAGATTGAAGTATTTTTCACCGAATACTTTTTCAAGCCACGGCTCATTAATAATGCCGCCGAGATTGCTTCCGCGATCCCAGATACATGGCTTAAAGCGATCTAGTGTGCCCGGCCAGTAGTACTGGTTTTCTTTGTTGTCGCGGTGATAATTCAGCAGAATTGTTTGGCCTTGTTTTAATTGCTCCAAGACGCTGTCGTTAAGCACTTGCGTAAATTGAATATCGTCGGGAAATTGGATTTTACTGGTTTCCGGATAGCCCCAGAAGTCCCAGCTGTTTTCATATATCTTTTCTTTTGTTGTAAATGTGACGCGGAGGGTCTGCTTTCCTTCTTGAATCTTGAATTCAATATCGGCAAGTTTTTGAAGACCGGCAATTGTGGTGATTTGCGGAATTTTGAAGAGTTCTTTGTCATTCAAGTATACCGTTAAATCACCGATTGTATTTATTGGCTTTGCAAAATGAGAGAGATAAACGGGTATCTGTACGGATTGTCCGACTGCAAAGCTTTCTTCGGGTGTATCAATAAGAAGAACGGTATTGGCATTTATGCGGCTCATCCATTCCGGCGTAAAGATGCGGTCATCATCAAAGCAGTCCACAATGCCATTTCTGTTTTCGTATTTATAGCAATCGGCAAATTGCAGCATTTCAAATCCGGCGAGCGTTGACAAACGGAGACGTTCCAGGTAGATTTTTGTGCATAGTCTTCGAAATTGCTGAGAGGCGGCAATATAATCGGGAAATTTGCGGTCAAGGCCTTTGCGCTTGATTAGTTTTGGAATCTCGGTAAGAAATCTAGGTTGCTTTATGTCCATGCGGACTTTTTCCTTGAATTTTTGTTCCAGCTTTTTATAATCAATAATATCGATGTAGTGAAGTGCCTCGTGGGCAAGAGTCGGTCGAAGCGGATTAGCGAAGCGTCGGTACTGATGCTCTTGGCTCATCGGGAGGCCTGAGATGGAACCATTTTTGTGCCAGCAATCATCCTGAATAAACATATCACGATGATGTTTATAGGGGAAAAAGTACGCGATATGCTGTGCAAAGATATCTGCGGAACTGCGGTCATATTCGCCCCAGCCGGAGTTGTCCATGATCATTTTATGGGAGGCGAGCTTTTTCCCTTGATCATATAACGCGCGGACTTGCGGAATCTTTCCGGCGTTATGCATTTCATTGCCAATGCAGAAAATGGCAAGGGAGGGGTGGTTTCGATATTTTTTGATGGTCTCAATCCACGCTTTATTATCCATGGAGAGATTTTTTTTGCCCTCTTTGCCGTAATCGTAAGCAAAACCAATTTCAGCATGAATGAACAGGCCTAATTCGTCGGCGGCCTGTACAAATTTTTCATCTGGAATGGTACTGTGAAAACGAACAAGATTGAAGCCAAAGCGCTTGGCCTGACGGATATTCTTGCGATAAAATTCCAGCGGATCTAACGCCTCAAGATTCGGATGCTCGTGGGCTATAATGCCACGAATATACCCACGTAAATAAACGGGAGCCTCATTGAACAGGACATGCTTGGAATAGTCCACGGTCTTTAGTTCACAGTGACCAAACCGGAAAGAATCGATGCCATCGGCAGAAAAAGTATGCAGATTCGGATGATCCAGGGACCAGAGAGATAAATCAGCCGCAGAAAAAACACTCTGTAACTGCTGGTCTGGCAATTCTTTGGTATACAATGGCTGAACCGGCTTGTTGTCAATGAATACATTTTTTAATGGGCTATCGGTTTCAACATAAAGTAGCGCAGCATTAACATTGCTATATAAATAGATTTCGTTTGAAGACATTTTTTTCCCTTTTTAATAGAACTGAAACTGGAATGGACTTGCTCTTAATTTAATAGTCTATGCCCGTATTTCAATTAAAGTCTACTGGAAACATTTGTAAAAAAAGAGGCAGGGTGTCTTGTTGAAATTATTGTGGTGGAAACAGTTTCAGGTCGCACCAGTCCGCATGATCCCGAGAAGTGCCGTCACCGCCATCGTCGACGATTAATTCGAGCTTTTGAATGCCCGTAACTGAAATATTGAAGGGCTGTGTTTTGCCGCCACCATAGAGCGTGTCGGTTGAAAAAAGTTCTATTCCGTCGCCGAAAATATGAAAGGATGCGCTGGCCATTCCTTTGCTTCCGTGGATTTGATTATTGTCGATACCGACAATTCCGGAAAGAAATTCCCATTTTTTATTGAGATCAAAAGTCATTTTGCTTTTTGCATGTACGCCATAGCCTTTTGAGTAGCTTTTGCCGCCGATGCGAAGTTGTTTTTTGTTACAGGAGCTGTCACGCCCGATTGTTCCCCAGCCAGTGCTGCCGGAAACAGGAGGCAAATCACTTAGATAGAGGTAATTTCTTGAAATAAACTTGATTTGCTCTGTTGCTGGAATGATCTCGTTATCAGTCCTTATGTTGATTGTGGCATCGTCGACACGATTTGCTGTTTGGGGCTCCAGAATTAATTTTACAATTTTTACTTCATACTGTTTCATATCCCCGAGTTTAATGGGGGGGCATTTCCAGTCTGTAGGGAGAGTTGTGTATAATTTTGCATTTTTAATATCTTTATTTGTATAGACTTGCAGAGTTAATATTCGTTTTCGTCCACACATGCCGTGGATTTGTTTGTTGCTGTCATTCAAAAGGATGCAGCGCGTGGGGTTTTTCCGCGGTGAAATTGTTCTTTTCTTTAGCTCCTCTTGATAAAATTTTCGGTATTGGGCAATTTTTTGTGGCGTGTCCATGAGGAGTATTTTGGTTTCATAAGGGCGTAGGTTGCTTAAAATCGCGGTGTTGTTTGTTACGGGTATCAGCTTGTCTGAAAAGATGTCAAGCATGGCGTATCCGGAATCTACGTGTAGAATCTTATCCTGCCCATTCTGATTTGCGCAGATGACTTCGAAATGTTTGTTGCTGTAGAAAAAACACTCCTGGGTTTGATCCCGTATGGTTACGCCGGCGTCTTGGATAATTTTTCGCAATATATCAATGTGCATCTGATAGTTATGATAATAAATTCCGGTCCAGTCTTTGTGTTCATGACGGGCAAAAAGAACTTCGTTATCGATTGCAGCACGGCCTAAAATCTGATCGCCATTTTGAGGAATGACCGTGAGTCGAAAAGCGCTGTCAGGCGCATTCATTTTTCCTAATTCGGTGATTTTTTTATTGTCGATGATGATCTCTTTATCAATTCCGGGCAGCCGTTTCAGTTTAAAATGGGTGGCCCTTTCTGCATTTTCAACGCGCAGGCCATTGGCTGAAAGCATGCCTGTTCCATAAAGAAAAAGAAGTGTGCGGTTGTCCTTTTTTAAGTTGTCCAGCTGTTCTAAATGAAGTTTCGGCGTGGCAAGAAAAACGACAACTTTGTATTGCTTCGAGATGAGATCAAGACGATGAGATGGGAAAAAGTCAACGGCAGCACCAAGACGCCCATAATTTGAATAGGTGCAGTAATTGCCCCATAATGCGGATAACTTTTCCCGGTCAAAAACAACCGCAATTTGGGCATTGCTGGAGAGGTCGTAATTCATGTCGCTGATTGCAGCGTTGGCAAGCGCTTCGGTCTGAGCAATGCTGCGCATGATTTCAGGGTTGCTATAGACATTGGCGTACGCGTTTAAAGAAAACCAAGTGTTTCCTGCCCCCATGGTAAACATTGCTCCAAATTCGCGACGCATCATCATAACGGACTCGTAGACATTTTGGGCAACACCATAAGTTCCATCGGGCCATAAGTATGTGCGCATGTCCGCGTCGTGAAAGTAGAGTACACCAATACGACGGAGGTGTTCCAGTTCCAGCATTTGTGAGATTGAGATGCCGTTGATGGACCGATCGAGATAAAATGTGGATGATACCGTGAAATCTATTTCTGGGGCGCCGTCTAGTTCGGGCTCGGTACAATAGTTGTAAAGTCCGGTGACCGCGCGGTTCTTTGTTATTTTTTTGACATATCCGCAAAGATCGCGCTTTAGTTCAACCATTCGGGCATTAATAAATTTATTATAATCTCTTTTTTCCATGGCGGAATCTGGATTGCAAAAATAGCCGTTTTGGAAATGATAGCGAAACGTTTTTAATTGGGGAATTACTTCGTTAAAATTTTTCCAGGTTGTCTTGTGACGAAGATTTAATTGTTCAATAGTTTTGTACTTGTTTTTTAAAAAGTTTTGCCAGGCTGATATGGCTTGTGGGTTCATGTCTGGATGATATTGACGCTCCCACCAATTCCATTCGGATGTTTTTCCGTTGTTTATTTGAAAACCTAAAATTCGATCCGCGTAGCCCTTGCTTTCAAGATGCTTAATAAAATGGCTCAATGCTTTTTTTGATTCTTTGTAAAATCGTTGACTCCAGAGAGAGGAATGATAGGCAATTTCTTTTTTTTCGCCGTTCTCTATATAGCGGTAACGCTCTTCGGGAAAATTGTTTGAAAACCAGGATATTTTTCCCAAAAAAATGGACGGAATAATATAGGCGTGGGGATCGTCTTTAAGGAGTCGTTCGATGATTCGGTCAATGTAATTGTAGTTATAGGTGTCGATACCACGCCAGCCCGCCGTTGTGCCTAAAAAGA
The DNA here is from genome assembly GCA_041669565.1 of Lentisphaeria bacterium. Taxonomy (GTDB): domain Bacteria; phylum Verrucomicrobiota; class Lentisphaeria; order Oligosphaerales; family Oligosphaeraceae; genus JBAYAV01. The sequence goes on along the minus strand of JBAYAV010000048.1, from coordinate 2,976 downwards.
ATACCGGCGTCCGAGTCTCCGAAAACTCCTGGAAAACACTGTTTTCTTTTTGAAAAATGAAGTTTTTGACAGAGCCCCATTCTGTGTTTAAACGCACGCCAGAGGCATATACTGGTTTGTTGTCAATGAATAATGTGGGCGTGCCGTTCATTTGCTTTATTTTTCCCGGATACGGCTCGGCAAATATGCGAAAGGAGCAAATGAAAAGAAGAAGTAGTGTTTTTTGCATTCTTTATATTCCTTGATTTTCTAATTTTTGAAGGGATACTTTTTCTAGATCCTGAGAAGAGGCGCCTGAAAGAATAAGCTGTACCGACGCTGTGCGTAGCGGCATTTTAAACTTACGATTTAACATGCGGTCGTTTCCAGAACTTTCGCCGACTTCTTTTTCATCAAAATCCAAAAATCGCATCTGCCAATTCTTTTTGTGGACAAAATTCATTTTTAGTAAGTAAATCTTTTCCGGAATAATATCATAAGACCCTAAAATAATTTTAGAATCATCGGTCTTTTTTATATAACTGGGCGGATCGAATAGCATCCCGGCTTTGCATAGAAAAACATCCTTGACGTCAGCATAAAAAGGAATGTCTGACTGGGTTTGAATTAAAAAGGTGATTCGGGCTTTTTCTCCACCCGCTGTAAAGGTATATTTATAAGGATGCCAAATGGTGTTAAATACAACGGGCTTAAATCTGAGATGTACATTCTCTTTGGCAAAATCAACATTCAAACGTAACGCGATCCCCGGCACACGGCACCGAGCTAAAAAAGTAATGCTATATTTTTCACCCTTTACGAGAGAAATATACTGAAATATTTCAGGGCGCCGCTTGTCGCCTATTCTTTTGTCTAGAATCAAATGACCGTTCGCAATTTTGTCATTGGGACCAAATTTTTTCCATGCCGAAAAAGGGAGTTCTCCCCCATAAGAAAAATGAACGACGATGATTAGTAATAATAAAAAAGTTTTTTTCATAAATCTCCCTCAAGGCTGCTGATGTTGCTTTTTGCCCTGTTTCCCTTTTCGATATTTTGGGATAAACACGATAAATAATGGCTGTGTCTATTGCCACCATAAGTTGTTTTTGGTGCTGTACTGGGTATAAGTGCTCGTCCAAAATTGCTTTAAACCAGTGAGGGTCATTCCGGCAGGCACGGATATGGATGTCGTATGACCATCCGGAAAATTAACATTGACAGTGTCGTGACCGGCCCAAACATTGTACCGCATTTCTGCTAAATTTCCGTCTGGCACACCGTAAGCTGTCCCCGAAGGATTTGCTTTTGGCTCAATAATATAGCTTCCAATTTCTGGGTCATAGGAACTGTTATACTGCCCACTGTCACAATTCAAAATAATGGAAGATGGCTTTTTTACTTTGGTGATCTTCGGATAATAGCGAGTAAGTGAAGAGTTGATCGCATAATCGATATAACGGAAATCATTGGCTAAGCTCGCCGTGCTTTTGATGGTTCTGCCGGGGCAGTCTAATTGCGGCGAAACTTTACTCATGTTATAAGACGGGATGATGTATTTTCCAACCATTAAGATGAAACCCCAAGCTGGATTCGTGTCTGTAAAAACGCGACCCTGTAAATCGGTATACGTGGCATATTTCATACGATACGGTGTGAAATAACCATCGTTGTCTGAGGTGTACATAACTTGCCCCGTTCCCATTTGACGTAAATTGGATACACAACTGATGGATTTTGCCTTTTTCCTTGCTTGCTGTAATGCCGGTAAAAGCATGGATGCCAAAATGGCGATGATGGCAATTACTACGAGTAATTCTATAAGCGTGAATAGTTTTTTCATTTTTGAATTCCCTTTCTTTCTCTTTTTTTGTTTTCTTTTGTGTTTGAAAAATCGTTTTTTATTTTTTTACAATTTTTAAAGATGTGGATTCTTTTTCGTCAACCGTAAAGGGTACTGTAATAATGGGTGGTTTTATTCCTGGTTTTTGAAACCATGTTTCGGCTGTTGTTAGTATTTTTACCGCTTTCTGGCCTTGTAGTTTGTAATGCGTGTCTACTGTTGACAAAGAGGGTGACAAAAAAATTCTTCCGGGGTATCCGCAATATCCCATAATAGCAATCTGTTCCGGAATTTGTTTTTTGTATTTTTTTTGTAAGTAATTCATCGCAATGGATGCATAAAAATCCGAGTAGCAGTAAATCGCGTCCGGGATGCCGTTCTGAATCATTAAATCTATGGCAGATTCGATGGACTCTTGAGTGAAAATAGCTTTGTAAAAAAAGTCATTCGGATTCTGAAGCCCCATTTTTCTGTAAATTTGAGCAAGCTCTTTTTCGCTCCAATCTCGGGAATCCGTTTTTAGAGTCAATATTTTTATTTTTTTATAACCCTTGTTTACCAGATATTTGAACCCACTTATCCATGCTTCTTTTGTGTTTACACCAATTTTTGCTAAATTATATCGATTGTCATTCTTCCTGTTACTTACGATAACAACCGGAACATTTGCGCCTTTCGCCCATATTAATTCCGGATCATCCGGCATAATACTAGAAGCAAACAAAATGATGCCGTAGGGCTTAATTTGCTTGATCTTTTCAATACATGTTTTCATGTCGAGTTTTCGGAAATCTTCTAAATATGCGATTTCTATGTTTAACCCATAGAGTGGCAGAGTTGTTTCAATGCCCGGAAGAATGTATTGCGTCGGATTTTCAATGTTATTGTTTTGGGGAATGACAACTAAAACGGTATTTGCTTTGCGTTCCGGCGGTACAAAAGTCCCTTGGCGAAGAACTCGAATCAAAAGCCCTTCTTCACTTAGCCTTTTTAAAATGGGACGCAGCGTAACAAGACTTACCTTGAACTCTTTCGCAAAACTGCGATCATTCGGTAATCGCTCCCCGGGTTTGTAAAAATTCGAAACAAGCCGCTCGCGTAAAAGATGATAAATCCGGTCTTTCTTGTATTCACAAACTTGTTTTTCCATTTTT
>JBAYAV010000047.1:0-12432 GCA_041669565.1 Lentisphaeria bacterium | reverse complement strand
GTTTTTATTCCAGCAACCGCCATCATCTTCCTTCTTCTCGGACATGAATATGGCAAACTCGCACAAAAAATACTTATAATGGAAATCTTCGGATGGTATATCGCATTAGGGCTCTCATCGTATCATCCATCACAACAACAACTTCAATAACGGGTGGACTCATAAAGACGAAAAAAGCACACAGCCGTTCCATAACTACTGGAATCGCCTGATTTATGGACGCAATCAAGCACAACAGTGTCAAAATTTTACGAGGCACCTTTTTTGTGTGCAAAAATATATTGAGAGACGATGCGTCTTTGTTGATATTCCACAAACATCCGATTTGGGAACAGACGCACGTCCGTGCGTGTCTACGAGAAAATCTTCAAAATAACGTGATGTTTGAATTATTGTAAGGACGGAATATTTTCCGCCCGTTCTTGCACGACCGCTGATTTTTATATACGTACGTCGCCAAAATAACCGATATTTAAAATCAAAAACGACGCACGTCCGTACGCCGCTACGAGAAAAGGATATACAAATTCACCCGGACATATTCTATCTTTTAAACACAGAAAAGCCGCAACCCGGTGTGGCGACCAAGTCACGGCAAAAATTTTCTATGGAGCGGGTAAAGGGAATCGAACCCTCCTAGCCAGCTTGGGAAGCTGGAGCATTACCACTATGCTATACCCGCGCGCTTTTATATAAGATATCTACCTTCATCTATTTTTCAAATCAACATTGCTATTTTCGCTCTTTTTTCTTGCTGTTAAAAGCAATTTAAGATTTTTTGCAGCAATATTTCCAGGTAGTTCTAACCGATTATGTAAAAAAGAACGAATCAGCAGCTGCATCATATCTTCACATTCCATCACCCGCGCTCCTTCCGTAATCCGCATTTGAAAAACGCCATCCTTGTTATGGAAACCATCCATCAAAAACGTCTCATCATCCAGCCGCAATTTTCGCAGATTTGTCGGCGGATTATCCTGAAAGCCAACCGTTATTTTTCCCCGGAAGAGCTGCTCTTTACCAGGACGCTCCCAAGTAAATTTTGCAATAACACCAGAATCATCCAACTGCACCTGCATATTCTCAGGCAAAAGCTCGCCCTCCCGCGCACAAATCTGCGCCGCTGCAATATAATGCGGCCCTAAATCATACCACGCCGTCAGATCCCCATAAACCAATGCGCGCCCCGGGGAAATCAAAGTTCCATCAAAATACCGAACATTCTTCGTTTGATCCTTCCGCAGCGACAGACACTTCCGAATGGCAACCGCATACTGACAGCTAATACCCAGCAAGACGCGATTCTTCGCTGCCAGCTGCACAAGCTCCTCGGCTTCGGCTGTCATTTCTTCATCCGAAAGACGATCATCAAAAACAAATGGCTTTTCACACAAAACATGACACTGAGCCTCCAACGCCTTTTTCACCGCCGAATAATGCAGCACATCTGGCAAACAGACATCAATAATATCCGGCTTCTCTTTTTCCAATAACTCATCAAGAGACGCATACCCGCGTCCTTGAAAATCAAACATATTTTTCAGCATAGCCGTGTTTTTTTCAACCGATGCAGTCGAACTGGACAAAAAGGCACACACTTCAGCACCCTCATAATTCCACCAGTACGCATGATATTTTCCAATTCCGTGCACCCCCAGCACTGCGACTTTCGGGTGGTCCGGCACACGCCGCACCGGCAGCACACCGCCTTCCGCACAACTAAGCCGATAGGGCTCCAGAATTTCCATAATTTTATTACATAAATCAGACCGCCGAAAACCGACTAGTTTGGTCCCATGATACCGAAAAAGATGCGCAATATCCTTCGGCAAAAAACACTGAAAAACAGGACAATTAAATTGCTGCAAAACTTTTTTCAGGCTGTTATCGGCAATATCCTCAGTGACTAATACGAATAACAACTTATTCCGAACCTGCAATAACCGATCCCGGCCTACCTCCAGCGCCCTAGATCGCAATAAGAAAGGAGACAATTTCTCCATATCCGTTAAAATATCCATAAACGCTCTCCCCTTCATAATAAAATTTCTATAAAAAAAAACGGCTCATCCCAAAAAAAGACATCTCCCTTTTGCAATGAGCCTCAGTTTCCTATATCCTCAGAATCCCATGCCCGATATTTTCAGACATGAAAAAAATAAACAAAGCAACTTTTTTATGTTTTAGCCCTGCGGACTAAAACAATCACGTTCTACTTCGTTTGCGGTTATAACGCCATAATTTGCCGCCCCAAGCCAACCGGACATAATAATACCCACAGACCCCGTATGAAACAGCCCTTTTACATTCTTGTGCAAATCCATACTGTAATTCAAACCATTGAACTTTGTACCAAATGTCGCGCCGTCAATATGCCCCGTATAGCGCTGAAAGGTCTTCGGCGTGGATGCATCCGTATAATCCGTAATTTTTCGAATGTTTGGAACATAATGACTTAATGCATTCAGCGTATCTTCAATCATCTCGGCCTTGGAAGCCCGATACGCTTCCGGCGTCATATGATCCCAGTCCTGATAACGTGCGTTCATCGATGCCACAACGCTGTATTTATCAGTTCCCGGGCGTATATTCGGATAGTAGACCGAATACGTACGGCTGGTAATATGACGGCTGCACAGCGCATCAGCATTAAATTCAGGATACACCGAAGAAAACAGCAGATCTCCAATATAGGGCAATTTTTCGCCCTCTTTGATACCCATATAGACCTGACAGCTGCTTGTGCTTAATTTTACCTTGTTGAAGCCCTGCAAAAATTCTTCTGAAAAATATTCATCGCCGGTCCATTCATGAACGGTACGCGGGAGGCTGCCATTAGAAATAACAGCCTTACAGCCATATTCTTTTCCATTCATAACGACACCGCGAACCACATTGCCTTTGGCGTTTTTTTCCACTAAAATTTTATCCACCGCGGTGCATGTTTCCACATCCACACCATTTTTACGCAATTCACGAATCATCATATCGATCATCACATCGGTACCGCCCTGGAAAGTGTAAACACCCTTACTCATAAAATTGCCAAAAACGATACCATAGCTAATCGCTGGTTCGTCAAGCGTAGAGCCATTTGCATACGTAATCGGCTCCATTAAGAAACGCCATACATCGGTGCGTCCAGGAAAAAACCGATTGAAGAATTCGCGGGTCGTCTCCGTCTGGTTATCGTAATAGTTCATTTGGGCGATCGCGGCATAGAATTCCTCGACCACTTTTTGAGAAAGGCCAAAATAGCCACACATTTTTGCACTAAAATCCCGCGTATCAAATGTCGACTCCAAAGAATACTGCGGATTATCAAAATGAATAGACTTCACCTGAACCACGCGATCTGCAAAATCTTGTCCCCAGTATTTCCGCAGGCTTTTTTTCATGCCGACAGGGAATCCGTGCAATGCCACATCAAAAATATGATCTTTGCGTTTAAAATAAGTTGCCAGACCACCCAACTGAGAATGCTGTTCAGCCAAAAGAACTTTGTGGCCATTTCGCGCCAGACGATTTGCCGCCGTCAATCCACCCAGTCCACCGCCAATCACAATAATATCGTAGTTATCTTTCATTCTTCTCCATACTCGTCATTACATCTTCATGGAAAGCCCCCTTTTTAGGGCCCCGTAAAATTTATTTTATTAAAAAAGGTCCTGTTTTTTTGCCAAAAGTTCTCGGAAGCGATCCAACACACCGGATTTTGACACAAAACCGATATATTTTCCACGGCAGAGCACGGGAAGATTGCGTGATTTTGAATGCTCAAAAGCGCGCATCGCATCATAAAGAGAATCATGCTCGGTTAAAATAGGCCCCGTCGGTTCCATTAAATCATAAATCAAAACAGAGTCATAAATAGTCCTGTTAAAAAGCAACGCATGAATATCATCCACTTTGATAACACCGACAAGCTCGCCGTCCTTTTCCAAAACCGGACAAATATTACGCTGGGACTCCTCTAATATTTTTACCAAATCACGCAGAGTGTTATTGGGATGAACCACCGTAAAGTTTGTTTCCACAACATCATGAATGGATGTCTCACGCAAAACCAGCGAATCGTCATGCATTTCAGGGATACCGCCTTCTTGAACAATCGATGACTTATAAATATTGTAATGCGCAATTCGCTTGCTGATAAAGCTAGAAAGAGAAACCGTAATCATCAGCGGAACAAAAAGAGTATAACCACCAGTCATCTCCGCAATTAAAAACATCCCTGTCATCGGAGCATGCATTACGCCTGCCAATACACCTCCCATCCCCACCGCAATACAATTCGCGGCAGAAATACTCATAACGCCTTCAATATTCAGAAACTTGTAGAAAAAATATCCCGTAAAAGCACCCACCACCAACGATGGACCAAAAAGACCGCCATCACCACCTCCACCAATCGTCATGGATGAAACCATCGGCTTTAATAACAACAGACAACAAAGCAGCGGAAGAAACAGCCAGGAATGCATTAACAAAAAACTAAAAGGCCCACCCATCGCTAAAACTTCTTCATGGCCACTCAGCAACGCACCTATTAAATAATATCCCTCGCCTTTTAATGTTGGAAAAAGCAAAAAGACAAAATAAAGAATCACACTGCTAAAAAGGGCTTTACCCCATATCGAATCATGGCGTGAAAGAACCTTTTCCACCACCAGTGTCATCCGAATGATATAAGCCGATAACAGTCCACAGGAAAGCCCCATTAAAATATAAAGCGGAACATTATGTAAAAGCCAGTCCGGATGGATCTGAATAAAAGTGGATTCCATACCAAAGGACTTCGCCACAATAGAAGCCGCTGCTGATGCCATCAACAGCGGTGCCAACGCCGGAATCGTAAAAGACGGCAATAGAATTTCACAAGCGAAAAGCGTTCCCGCAACAGGGCTGTTAAAGATTGCCGAAATTCCCGCGCCGGCCCCGCACGCCAGCAGAAGCGTACGGCTTTCACGCCCCAGCTTTGTTTTTTTCGCCAAATTGGAGCCAATCGCCGCGCCAGTCATCGCAATAGGCGCTTCCAAACCAGCGGATCCCCCAAGGCCAACCGCAAGGCCACTCGTGATCAGATGCGAGAACGTTTTATGCAGAGGCAAGTCACTTGATCCGTTTGTTGTTGCGCTAACAACAAAGGAGAGGCTTTTTTTATACTCTTTTATTCGGAAAATATACCGGACAATAAACACACAAAGGAAAATTCCCACAGCTGGAAAAGCAGGCAGTATCCACATCATCCAATAAGAATCTCCAGCAAGGCTCGTTACAAAATGATGGCATCCGTGTGTAAATACTTTTAAAAAGCAAGCACCTAAGCCGGCAATCGTTCCAACAAGGATACTAAGAAGAAAAACAAATCCTTTTTCTCCCAAATAATGTTTTAAGAAATCACAAACAGAAAAGCTTTTCGATAATGATGGACTGTTTTTACATAATGGACTCATAAATAATAATAAACGGCTGCAATTTTCAAAAAAGAATTATAAAAATTGGTATTTCCATTCAGAAACACCCCGAAGCACACAAAAGCGTATCGTTCTTTTTTCCATCTCTTTTTCAAGACAAAAAAGGAATATGGCATACTATAATTCTCTTTTCATAAATTTTTATAAAATCATCTGTTTTTGATAACTGTTTTTCCGATTACGCTCCGTTTTTTTTGCCGATTTTTTACCACAAATTTCGATTGTATTACTAGAAACAAAAAAGGATGCGCATTCATTCCGTCAGCAAAAAAGCTTTTTTTTTTAGATCCGGCATCTTTTTTACGATTTTGAGTGGCAATTTTCTCGAACGATATTAAGTTTTAGTATTTACTATGCTGGTTTTATATAATAATTTTCTTATGGATAGGAGTTCTACGAATGAAAAAAATGTTCTTGCTGGTTATTTCGTTGCTTACACTTAGTATTACAGGCTATTCTTTTGACACGTCTGCATTACAGATCAGTATTTGGGCTCCGAGCGCTCAGGTTATTCCAGATGATTTAGATATATCCGGCCTAAAGCTCAACCTCCCCTATGGTAGCAACCATAAAGTCACTGGCTTAGATCTTGGTATCATTTCAAGAAATACGGAGACATCGGCATTGCAATTGAATATCGCCAATGTTTCCATCGATAAATTTTCCGGTTTGCAAGCCGGGCTGTTTAATTATTCCGGCGAATCCAGCGGTGTCAGCATCGGGGTGTTTTACAATGCGGTTGAAAGCATCGGCTGCGGCCTATCCATTGCGCTTGTGAATGTGAGTCTTGAATACCGCGGCGTCCAAATTGGCATTGTCAATTACACCGAATTTCTAACTGGCTTTCAAATTGGAATCATTAATATCGTTCGGAATTCCCAAGTCCCATTCTTCCCGATTATTAATTTCTGCTTCTGATAACAAATTATTATATAAAAACAAAATAAGTTGATGATCTTTAAAAAAGGGGTGTTATCACCTCTTTTTTTATATTCTTTTCAAAAACATTAAAGGTAAATATGCCGTCTTTATTCAAAAAAAAACACATTTTATATCTTTCTATTTTTGTTTGTTATGCCCTCTTTGCATTATTTTCTTATTCTTTCATTCGGCATTATCAAAAACAAATACTGTATTTTGATCAATCAGACACACTTTTTCGAAAACTTTGGTATGAGATATCCATACATTATAATCAATGTTTGCAGTATTATGAAATAAAAAACAGCCGCTATCAGCGAAATCCCAAGCATGAGGGAGCACTCTTCCGTAGCAGTATAGAAAGCGCTGAAAAAATTGACAAAACCCTGAAAACCATCTTCCATCAACAATTTCCAGATGGCTACTGGCTGGAAGACTTCCATCAACTCGAAGACCTTTGGCAAAAAAAATACCGCATCTTCAGCCAGGATCTGAGAAATAATCATAATATTCTCTATACAATGGATAATATCACAAAATGCCAAAAAACAGGAACCGACAAACTTCTCGAAATAGACTTTCAGATTCAAAATTTACGCCGGCAGTCCCTGCATAACATCGTCGAAATGATCACCCTTCTGTGCTTTGTACCGCTGCTGTTTTTCGCAGCAATACTGGCCATGATTTACCTTCGCGAAAAAAAACGGAATCAAATACTGTACAATTATCTCAAGATGGCAGAATCAAGCAACGCGCTATTTGAATCCTCGGAAACCATTGTAAAACCCACCCCGCTCCCAGAAGATCCCAAAAATATCCAGCTTGAAAATGCGATCCAATGGCTTATTTACTATTTCCAGGTCGCAAACCACAGCAAAGACCATTTTTTTGCAGCAATGAGCCATGAAATACGCACGCCACTTAATGGAATTATCGGCTTCCTAAGCAATCTGGCCGAAACACGACTAAATGACCAGCAGCAGCAATACCTGCAAATTATCGAATCCAGCGCACGAGCGCTCCTGCATGTCATTAATGAAATCATGGACTATTCTAAAATACGCGCCGGCCAAATGGTCCTCGAAAATGTCCCGTTCAATATCCGGACTCTTTTGGAAGAACGCATTGCGGTCTCCAAACAACTCGCGAAAAACAAGAACCTGAAAGTCTCTCTCGATTTTCCCGGCACAGACCCCGTTATTATTCGCGCAGACCCCATTCGTATTCGACAAATCATTGACAACCTCCTCAACAATGCGGTTAAATTTACCGAACACGGCGAGGTCATTCTCGAAATCCGGCAGCGCAATAAAACAGAAGAAAAAATAGATCTCGAAATTGCTGTTCAGGATAGCGGCATCGGTATACCTTTAAAACAGCAAAATCAGTTATTCAAGCCCTACTCTCAAGCCGATAGCACAATTTCGAGACGCTACGGCGGGACGGGCTTAGGCCTTAGTATCTCATCCAAGCTTGTAAAACTGATGGGGGGAGAACTCAAGCTGAAAAGCAAGCCCGACGAGGGATCCTGTTTCAGTTTTGTTCTACACACCGTTCCGGCCCGACCGGAAGAAGAAGTTCATCTCTCCGGTATGTATCGAATTATTCTACCAACGACCGAGCTCAAAAAGCACTGGGCACTTCTTGTGGATGACACCCCCACTAATTTATTCTTGCTGGAAACTATTTGCCAAAGCGTCGGCCTGCCATACCGAACAGCCGAAAATGGCCGCGCCGCATTGCATCTCTGCCAAAAACAGCGTTTTGATCTCATTTTTATGGATATGCAAATGCCAATTATGGACGGCTACACCGCCATTCGTGAAATTCGCAAATTGCCAAACAGCGCCCGAACAAATATTATTGCCCTTACAGCATCCGCTTTCCAAGAAGATATCGATCAGGCCTTCGGAGCCGGCTCAACGGGCTTTATTCCAAAACCATTCGAGCGCGATCAGCTTTTAATCTGCATTGCAGAAGCCCTCAGTATTAAACCCGAACGGGAACTGCGAGAAGCCACAACTACACAAGAATCCTACGAAGAATCTACAGTCCGGCATATGCATGATTTTATGCGCGATCAGTACCAAATATCGCTTGGTGAAATCAAAATGATACTCGCCCAAACCGTAGCAGATTGGCGTCCCATTTTAGACAACCTCACTGTTTACACACAGCAAGGCAACGCTGATGAAACCATTGCTATCTTGCAAAAACTAAAAGGACAACTCGCCGCCATCGGCTTGCTGGAATACTCCGAACATACTACGACTATTATGGATATTATAAAAGAGGGCGACTCTAAAAAAGCCCAACTAATGATTTCCAGTTTTGTCCAACGCCTGGGACGAATCTTCAAAAACCTCGAACAAAATGTCACCACACACATCGAAGAACAATAAACTCAAAATAGTTTAATTCAAAAACAAAACACCCTAAAACATATGCCGGATTTATCGATTCAAGAATTGCTTTCCCCTGAATTATTACTCAAAATAAGTGATTATTCACTCCTTTCACGCCTTGCTGTAAAGGGCTTCCTCTCTGGAATTCATCCTAGTACCTGCCACGGCAGCGGCAATGAATTTGTCCAATATCGCAACTATACTCCAGGCGATGACCTTAAATTGTTAGATTGGAAATTACTCGCACGACGAAACAAACTGTGCACCAAAATATTTGCCGAAGAAACCAACATGCGCTGCGCCATCGTGTTAGATGCCAGCGCCTCAATGGCCTACAAGGGAAAAAACGCAATCGGCACTAAATTTCACTATGCCAGTGCGGTTGCGGCATGCCTAGCTTCTCTTTGTCACCAACAAATCGACCAGGCGGGGCTTTTTATCTACGCCGACAAGATTTTAAGCGCAACCCCGCCGGGACACAATGCCGGCAATATTTCACACATTCTAGCAACCCTGCAAAACGTATCCCCCAGCAACAAAGCCAATCACCTGCTGGCACTTCAAAAAATCGGCGAATACCTCAAAAAAAGAAGCCTTGTTGTTCTCTTAACCGATGGCTATTTTCAAGAAAAAACTCTTCCCTATTTTCTAAAACAATTAAAATTTTCGGGGCATGACTGCATTGTTTGCCAAATACTCGATCCAGACGAGCTCCATTTTCCTTTCCAAAATACGATGCAATTCATTGACAGTGAAACATCCGAATCAAGAACTGCCACAGCAAGCCTGACACGCGATGAATACCTCAAAAAAATGAACGCTTTTTTGGAAAAAACACGACAAATATGCTTAAATTATCAGGCTGATTATCTGCAGATAAATACCTCGCAGTCTATTGCACCAGTATTAACATCCTATCTAAATATGCGCGGAGGAAAACACTAATATGCTGACGTTCGCTTATCCCGCTTTTTTAGGAGCACTTTTCGCACTGGCTGTACCGATTATACTTCATCTGCTGAACCGCAATCATTCCCAAACACTTGTGTTTCCATCGATCCAATTTTTACAAAAAACGGCTTTGCCGCGGGAAGGACGACGAAAACTACGCGATCTGCTGCTGCTTCTTATACGGATGCTTCTTTTTACACTGCTGATTCTATTATTAGCACGGCCGCAATGGCAAAAAAAAGAAGCTCCCAATGCGACTTCCTCCGGACGTAAAGGCCTCTTATTCTTACTGGATCAATCCGTCAGTATGCGCACTGCCGGGCAACGCGCTCGTATTCAAAAAATCATTACCGAACAAATGAAGGCCTATTCCGACTGGGACTGTGGGCTCATTGGGTTCAGCCAAGAACCAAAAATAATTTTCCGTCCTTCCCAAAAAGCTTCACAACAGATCCTGAAATGGGCAAATAACGACCTGTCATTCAGTTTCCTAACCGGCGACCCTGACTCTGCTTTGAAACAGGCAGCTGTGCTTTTAAGCCCTTATGACAAAAAAAGACTCCTTGTTTTATCGGACTGCCAAAGCAATACATGGAAAAATATTTCGGCTGCTCTTTCCGTCGACACCGAAATTTCTTTTTTTCCAAAGCTAGCGCTTCCCCCCCACAATGCCGCGATCATCCAAGTTCATTCCACACCACTCAATCATAAAAAATTACGCCTGACCGTAGAGCTGCAAAACTTCGGAGATTCGGAAGAAAACCGCACACTATCTGTGCGTCTAGGTTCACAGCACCAGCAACAGCATGTTTCTATCGGGCCGCAAAAAAACACCTTCGCAATCTTTATTTTTGATCAAAAAGATATTCTAATACAGGGCAATGCCAAACTGGATTTGGATGCTATGCCGTTCGATGATCAGTATTCTTTTTGGTGTGGAAACCCCATCCAACAAAAAATTCTTGCCGTTCTTGATGACAGCCCAAAAAATTCGCAGGCTTCCGCCTTGGAATTTTTTTTCCTGCAAAAAGCAATGAATACAAAAACGGCAAAATCCTATAATCTTTTCTCCATTCAGTCCATTGATTCTTCCCTTTTATCGGCGATCAATTTAGACGACTGTCAGCAGCTCTTTTTACTTGGATGCGCCGAGCATTTATCCCCCGACACCTGGCAAAAAATAACCGCTTTTGTAAAACAAGGCGGGAGCCTGTTTATTACACCAGGCTCATCACCCCAAACCGCGCTCCACCTTATGCAACAATGCGGATTAACAAAAACCAGATTTCTTGGCATCATCGGCAGTGATAGCAAACAAGCCGGACTAGGATTGGGATGGGTCCAGCCAGACTCCTGCCTCGGACGCCTTTTTACCCCACAACATCCATCCGATTTGTTTCTATTCGCACTGCATAAATACGTCCATGTCTCAACCCCAAACCAGCCCAACGAAAAAATCATTCTAAAAACACTTGACCAACGCCCCGCTCTTTTACAATGGACTCTAGAAAAAGGGAATGCCTATTTTTTCACCTTTAATTTCACCCCACAATGGAGTGACTTTGTGCTTAGCCAGTCCTTTTTACCCACCATAAATGAACTATGCCGTTGCGCAATAGGAGAACAGACTCTCAGTAAAAAACTCTACTGCGGCCAGACTCCCCCCCATTACGAGCAACTCAATGGCACCCAAGATCAGCCCGATCGTCCCATCAACTATAGTGAACCGGGGTTATATCAAATCGGCGCACACCCCATTGAATATCATATAGACCCCAAGGAATCGCACTTGGAAGTCAGCAAGATTGACAACCTGAAACGATTTTTAACGCGTGGAATTAATAAAGGACTCCCTCAAGCCGAATACGCATCTCCCGCAAATCCGCCGATAAAACTTTGGAAATGGACCGCCATTCTATTAGCCCTGATGGTTCTTTTAGAAGGCATCGCGATGACTACCATGGATCGCAAGGACACAAAGCACTAATATGGCAACAGAAACTCTTCGAAATGACTTAGCGAAATTTCGGGATCAGCTAGCTCTTGATTCGTGGGTAACAGCTTTTATGAAATATCTCCGAATCGAACGACAAGCCTCGATTCATACGCAAAAAAATTATTTTCTCGACATCTCACAATTTGCATCCTATTTTCCAGAAATTCTATCTAATTATAACAACGCGCCCGGCCATTGGGATAAAGTCACAACATTGCAGGCGCGGCATTTTGCAGCCGAATTAAGCAAGAAAGGCGAAGCAAAAACAAGCGTAAATCGTAAAATCTCCAGCATGAGATCCTTCTACCATTTTCTTTTGCGGGAAGAATTTTGCCAGACCAACCCCTTCCAAACCGTAAAGTCCCTAAAAAAAGACCAAAAACTCCCCCAAGTGCTATCGGTAGAAAATGTCAGTAAGCTTCTGGAAACCCCAGAAATATACTGGAACAGAAAAAGAGCAGATGCTAAAACTCCAGCCGAAGACGCAAATGGCGAATATGCTGCCGCACGTGATGCCGCCATTTTAGAAGTCCTTTACAGTGGCGGACTTCGTATCAGTGAAGCCACGAACCTGAATTATGAAGACATCGACTTTATGGCTGGCGTCTTTAAAGTCCGCGGCAAAGGCAAAAAAGAACGCTTTTGCATGCTTGGCAAACCAGCTATAAAAGCCCTGCGGCAG
>JBAYAV010000046.1:0-12672 GCA_041669565.1 Lentisphaeria bacterium | reverse complement strand
CTGAAGGATTCTTTAAAAGATATTTTTGCGTATTGCGCACTTTTTGAAAGATTTTCTTCCGCCGCATAATCCAGGGGGAAAAAATGAACCCATAGGAAAGAAAGGTTTCGCTTATAGTTGCCTAAACCGCCATGCTTCCGCCCAGGAAAAAGATACAATCGTTCTCCTGCCGAAACATGGAACGCCTTTTCATCTTCAAATATATCAAGCGTTCCAGACAACACATAAATCAATTCTATTGAATTAATTACGCGTATCTCATGCTTTCCAAAACCCCTGGAAATAAAATGACCGGCATTTTCAACAGAATAAAAATATTGCATAAATGTTAGAATCGTCCTCTTTTTATACTAATTTACTTCTCTTTCTTTTTTTTACAAACAAACTATATTTTATTTGTTGACTTTTAACATCCTTAATAATTCATAAAAGGAAGCTTTATTATGAAAAAATGGTCCACCCCAAATTTACACTTCGTAAAACTGAATGACGACGTCCTAAAAAACCGAATCCAGACAAACAGCGAAAAAACAATTCCCACCAATATAGAAAAATGCCAGGAAACCGGCCGAATCGATTCCTTTAAATTAGAATGGAAAGAAGGAAAACCCAATTGCCCGCATGTTTTCTGGGACTCCGATTTTGCCAAAGTTCTCGAAGGACTCGCCTACGACCTAATTCTTTTCCCTTCCGAAAAAAAGAAAAAATTGCTAAACCAGTATGTGGACTTAATCATATCAGCACAGCAGGAAGACGGCTATCTTAATACTCATTTTACCCAAGTAGAACCCGATAAACGCTGGACAAATATTTTTAACCACCATGAACTCTACTGTGCAGGGCATCTTATGGAGGCCGCTGTCGCTCATTTTCATGCAACCGGCCAACGGAACTTCTTGGACTGCATGTGCCGTTATGCCGACTATATTGCCACCGTTTTTGGGCCTGCTTCAAATCAAAAGCACGCCTATCCCGGCCATGAAGAAATTGAATTGGCGTTATGCCGGTTGGCCGATGCCACGAATAACCCGAAATACTTAAAATTGGCAAAGTATTTTATTGATGAGCGTGGGAAAAAACCAAACTATTTTGTGACCAACGAAAATTTGCCAGAGGAAGCTTTAGAAAACAGGCAAATGCACAAACCCGTCCGCGAGCAACACAAAGCGATCGGACATGCCGTACGCGCTCTTTACCTGTATTCAGGAATGGCAGATACTGCAGAACGGACGAACGACACCGAACTTTTTGCGGCCTGCGAGACGTTATGGCAGAGTGTAACCGAACGCAATATGTATATAACAGGCGGAGTTGGCTCAACTAGAATTGGCGAAGCTATCGCTAAAGACTACTATTTACCCAACGTGACAGCTTATGCTGAAACATGCGCCTCCATAGCCGCGGCCTTTTTTGCCCTCCGAATGCTAAATATTACAGGAAAAGCCACCTACGCGGATATTTTGGAACGCGAAATTTATAATGGCATTTTAAGTGGCGTCAGCTTAGACGGGGTGAAATTCTTTTATGAAAACCCACTAATCAACGATCAGATGATCAGCAATCAGAACCACAACAAATTCGGTCATCTCCGGCAGCCATGGTTTCAGACCTCCTGCTGCCCTACAAACATTTGCCGTTTTTGCCCGCAAATCGGAAGCATGATTTTTTCCTGCAATGAGAACTCCATTGCCGTTCATATTCCCGCTGCCTCAGAAGGAGACTTTCAATTAAAAGACGGGAAACTGAATTTTAAAATTTCCGGCAAATATCCTTATGACGGTGCCATAACAATCGACATTTTAGAGGCCTCAGGCAATGTGGACCTTTATTTCCGAATCCCGGATTGGTGCAATAATCAATACACTTATCAACTCAAGGACAATGATTATGACGCCCCGATCGAAAATGGCTATCTTGTTTTCAAGCGTTCTTGGGAAAAAGGCGACCAACTGAATATCAACCTCGATATGAAAGTTCAATGTATGCGCAGCAATTCAAAGCTGCCTTATAATGCCGGAAAAATCGCTTTAAAGCGCGGACCGCTTGTCTATGCCTTGGAAAGTATTGATAATAATTATGATATCTCACAGCTAAAAATTCCAACCAACCAAGAATTTACGCTTACAGATGCGAAAGATTTACCTGCCGGAACAAAGGCCATTTGCGGTAAAGCCATTTTGGAAAATGTTTCAACAGAGGGAAAATTATACTCTTCCAATGCTGATATAACCCAGCAAGAAGTATCCTTTACAGCAATTCCAGAAGCGTTATGGCAGAATCGCGGCAAATCGTCCATGTATGTTTGGGTACGATCCTGCTAACAGGCCCATTGGGATATCTCTTATCTCGATATCCTCAGCCTAGTCGAATTGCAACGATCCCGCCTAAAATCAAAGATAAAACAATCATTTGACGGCGGGATATTTTATCGTGCATTTTTAAAAACGAAAACAGCCAAAAAATCACAATTGTAATCGATCCCGCTAAGGCAAAGACAATACCTGAACGATTGAATGGGCCCATTACAGACAGTGCTCGCAATAAAACATAATAAGAAAGCATTGCGGCCACACTCCAAAAAAATCCATAATGCATTGCGTGCAATTTAAGGGCAAGGCTGTGCTTATGATCAATACACGCACCGATACCATAAACAATAGCGGAAACGGTCAAAATCAACGCCGCCTTTAATATTGGCGGTGCGTCATTCTTGATGGTAGCCGCGTATAGTAAAAAGATCTGACCAATACCAATAATAACAGCCGCGCTACCTCCCAGAAAAAGCTCCCGCAAACTCAATAAAGATTGACTTTCCAAAGAGTCCTTTTTAGCGGATTTGCACGAGCATAAAATGGCAACGGTAATTAGAACAAATCCCGATACATTCAAAAAATTGATAACGCCATTCATAAATAACGCCGCATACAAAAACGGAAAAACAAAATTAATCTGCGGCAACGTAAAAGCAAGAGAGCGGCCACTCGCCTTCAGATTATACATTGTTAAAGCCTGCCCCAAAGCATTGAAGAAGGCCGCGCAACCCATAAAAACCAAAAGCTGGGGAATGGCAGAAGCACCAGAGGGAGTGAAGCACCAAAACAGCCAGCACAAAAACGCACCACCACCAGCACCCACAGTATAGAAATGCCAAATGGGGCAATTTTTATTTCGCGCCAATGCAACTGTAACGCCAACCGCGGCCCATAAACAACCCAGTAATATAGAAAGAAAAAAACCAAATCTCATCTTTGTGTCACCTTCTGCAAAAAACCGACTCACCACAAACTTTTATAAATCCTTGCGGGGCTATCTTTTTGCTGGTTCGATTGTTTTTCGAGCAATAGAATTTTGACTGCACCATTTTTCCATTTCTTGCTGCAATAGCGGCGTCGGTTCAAAACCAACATAATGGCCGTCATTCAAATAAAAATGTTTCCGATACTGGTGTTCATCCAGTTTCCACCACATACTACCATAAAACCAATCTTTATCACAAAATGATTCTTGTATCGCCAGATAATAATTCACCTGATCCTCTGCAGAATAAGCAATATTATTAGCCCGAAAATCCCCCGTAATTCCAGCTGCACCCACAATCGGCCGAACACCGCATTCCGCAAAAAATACTGGCGTTTTAAAATGCTCATGAAACTTTTCAAGCTGATCCACCCACGGTTTCCAGCCTTCCAACATTTCTTTCAAAGAGCTACTGCGCTCCTTAGAACCAACACGAAAATACCCGCTTACACCAATAAGATCCAACTCTGAAAACCAATCTCTTGAGGAATCAAAATTCGCAATATTCATCGTCATATTATAGGTAATTAAACCCGTATACACTTTCCGGACTTTGCGGATGATCTTTTTCCACTCTTCACAATGACGCTCCATTCCGCTTAATTCACAACCAATGCAAAACATTTCGCAGTTCGTTTTTTCAGCAACATAAGCATAACGCAAAATCATTTGAGTATAAGACTCAAACCACGGTACTATGGTATTCGTTTTAACCTCAGCAATAATATTGCCTTGACACTGCATAATATCCCCCCGCCAAACACTGTCTAACGGATCAATCATCGGCTTTAACATAATATTAATTCCGGACTGATGCAGACGCTCTATTTGAAGCTCCAGCTCTTCATCCGAAATCGTTCGAACATTATCTTGAAAAATTCGCGTGGAAAAAAAAGTCTCCTGAAACTGATTGACGCATAAAGTCACCCAATCTAACTTCATCTCTTCAACCTCTTCCGTTTCCTTTCTGCTTTTTTCCGAAAAGAAATAATTACGCGGCGCTAAATACCCCTGCGTAATACCATTCATAAACTTCTTCAACACAAATACTTGCTTTGCCATTGCATCTCTCCGTTTGTAAGAATATTCTTTTTGTTTCGAACACAACAATATATTTTTTGTTTATATTTCGCTATATGAAATTCATATTTCGCAATATTTAAAATATATACTTAAAAGAAGATATTGCAAATAAAAGAGATCCAATAAAGAGGCTACCCATAGCGACGTTTTAAATGTTGCCTATCCGGTCATCAATAGATACAACAGATGTACCATTCCTCCTATTTTGAAAGAGCCGAAGCATCTGTTGTAATTCATTCAACTGGCAATTTTTATCGGCAACATCTGCGATTTCAGAATAATAATTTTGAACATATTTTTTATAAGCGGAAAAGGATTCAATAATCCTTTTCATTCAAGGACTGAATTTTATTCATGATAGATTTTGATAGATCTGTCAATGCTTTCCGAATTTTTACCGAAAGTTTTCGGGTATATCGATATGCTGGAATATAAGTTCCGACTGCTGCAATGATTTTTTTCTGGTTATAAATTGGCATCGCCAATGAAATGACCTCTGATGTTTTTGTTATCAGGATTGATTTTTTTCTTATTTTGTCCATTTCTGCAATAAATTGATCTTCCGAATCAACTTCTGGCCAAAACTCTCCGGGGCAGCCGTTTTGTCGATAAAATTTTCGCAATTCTGTTTCGGACAAAGAAGAGAGCAGAACATGCCCAGAAATGGTACGATACGGCGTTTCTTCGAAGATAATTTTACTCGTATTAATTTGAACAATTTTAATTGCTGGGATGTATTTTAATATGACTCGTTTATTTCCACGCAGCACCGAGATACAAACATATTCTTTGGTTTCCTGTGAAAAAACTGCCAACTGTTTTGCCGCAATATTTTGCAGCGCAGAATAGCATTTTTTATTTTGCACCAAATTAAAAACTTTTGATCCGAGAATATAGCCGGTTTTACGATCAACTTGTTCAATATAGCCAAGATTTGTCAATGTGCGTACAATGCGCGCAACGGTCGGCAATTTCAGTTTCGTTTCTTCTGCAAGAAAAGTCATCGTCCGCGGTTCCAAAGAATCTCCGATGACTTCCAACAAAGCAGCAGCACGCTCTATTACCTGAATATTTTCCATAATTTCTTTCTTCTTCTTTCAATAAGCAAATTCCTTTTACAATCAAGCTAATATAACAATCATCTTAATATTTACAATTTACGCACTCGTCAATAACTACCATAAGATAAACCATCAAACATCTATTATCTTGCAACCGGCAATAGAGTAAACCCAGAGTTGCACTGTTGCAACTCTGGGGCTCCACATCAAACCATGCGTGCGATTTTCCCGCACACGGCTTACCAATAGCTTACTTCTCAACCTTTCACAGTCGCTCGCGCACCTGCATATTTTGTCGGATCAATTAAACCGTATTTCTCGATTAGGACCTGAAATACTCCTTGCTTATAGAGCTTGCTTCTGCGTTGACTTTTGCGTTTAGGAGAATGCAGTTGTCAAGTACGCACCCCAAATTGCATGTCGTCTTTTCAACTTTCCCATTTTTGCGTTTGGAAGTCATCAAGGTGGCATACGAAATTTCATTTTTTGTAGCGTAGGCGATAAACAAGGTGAAGCTTCTGTGTAGTAATAAATATTAAATTACTATTACAGTATAATATAAAGACACGCATTCACAAGGCTAGCTGCTTGAAAATGCGTGTTTTTATGCTATGACATCGTGTGGGAGGAAAATTTAGGCGGGAACTATAGATTAATGGTTTCGGAATTACTCAAAATAATGTCGAAAAAAAAGCCAGAGCAACGTATAATTAGCATTCAAGCAAAAATAAACCATATTGAAAATATACCTGTATTGGAACCATCATGCCGAAAAGCATAAATTTAATGACAACCAGAAGTAAACTGAAGTAACAGTTGATAATTTAGCATTGTATTTAAACGTAAATGAAATGCTGAGAGGTTTCTCTCAGGCCGTAGAATTAGTTTTACGTGGCAAAGAACGTTGTAATCATCAAGATAAAAAGATCCAATCAAATAATTATCGTTGCCGACAGCGCTGGTATTATCAGTGATAACATTCTTGGATTAAATAAATACATAATAATTTCAGAAGAAGGTATCATACAGTGAAGGTATGACGTGTCACCAAGACGTTCGAATGGATTTGATAAAAGAAAGACCGAGAAATGAGTTGTCGCCCATTAATTTCAGGTGTGCTTTTAAATCTTAATAAATCAATTTTTGTTGATTGTGATTATAATTATACCCTAACGAAGCAAGAGTGGACTCGACAGTTTGATTATTTGCAAAACATAGGATGCAATCTGCTGTGTATTTTCGCGGGAGTAAAGGAATGTATGGAGCGAACCGCAGTCGCAGACCCCAATCTTCTTGAGTTTATTTTTTCCGAATGCGATCAACGTCAAATGGAAATAATCATCTCTACAGGTTCCACAAATAAATGGAGCAAAGATTTTGATGTAATCAGAGAAGCAGGATTTGTGGCATCATTAATCAACAAAATTTTCAGGTATTATGGTTCGCATCCTTCCTTTAGCGGCTGGTATCTTCCTTATGAATTATTCATACGGCGCGGACAAGGTGTGAAACCAATTAGTGACTTGTTTCGTTCGCTGGTCGAATCATGCAAAAGAGTATCCCCAAACTTGCCGGTATCGATTTCGCCCTTCTTCATGCCTGATGCCCCCGGCAATGGCAATGATTTCAGGGATGTTGAACCGACGGAATGCGTTGATTTCTGGTCCAATTTGCTCTCTTACGCCAAAATTGATATTCTCGCCTTGCAGGACAATGGTGGGCAGCATCTTTCATGCTTCAGAAATAAGGACACACGTCCTTTCATAGAGGCTTTCGCCACAGCCTGTCGGAACGCCGGAACAAAATTCTGGGGCAACGTAGAAATGGGCGAGTTTCAAGTAGCCGATATTGCTGATTTTGTCGCGCGCTATGGAGTAAAAGGCGATGTCAACAACCCTCGCTTATCTAAAAGCTGGCGTGCCGTTCCAATCGAGCAACTCGTTCGGAAACTGAAACTAATGTCTCCATTTTCTGAACGCAATATTTCTTGGGGATATCATGAATTTTATCGCCCAACACTAGGGGAAAAACACAAATCCGCCTATGATGACTATCGCAATTATTATCAAGAAATCGCTCAAGAATAGCCATGGAAAAAGAGGCACATTACCTATGCAAAGAAGAAGTATAATTATCGTTTATTATTGACGATTAATCAGGCCCCGTGACTGCTGAATTATTTCGGGGCCAATGTAGCGGTGCAATTTTTCTATAAGTATGGCAAAAAAATAAAGATAGTATGGCAATATGTCGATGCCTTGATACTGCTCAACCGCCAACATGTAGACTCCAACAATATAAATGG
The DNA here is from genome assembly GCA_041669565.1 of Lentisphaeria bacterium. Taxonomy (GTDB): domain Bacteria; phylum Verrucomicrobiota; class Lentisphaeria; order Oligosphaerales; family Oligosphaeraceae; genus JBAYAV01. The sequence goes on along the minus strand of JBAYAV010000046.1, from coordinate 4,926 downwards.
ACGATGTACGATAACAAAAAGAACATTTTTTTTAGTTAAAACAGGCAGCCTTGCAAAATCAAATTTCGTTCGTGAGTTTACGCTCATTTTATAGAGTTTTAATCCAGTCGTGAACAAATCAGTTCGCGCGTTGTTTTTCCGCCTTTCGGTTGCATCAAGTCATGGATGTAATATTTTCCGGTGCCCAAACATCGAAAAATATTTATCGTTTATGCGGTGAGAAAAGCGATTGAGTTGCTCGTGGTAATACCATCAACTACTACTTGAAGTCGTTGCCAACGAAACATATTACAATTTATTAGACAAGATGGTGTTTCATCTTTTGAAGAACTAATGTCTAGAATATTGTCGTGAACCTCTAGATAATACATTGCTTATTGGAGTTGATGGAACAGAATTACGTAGCATAAAAGTCTCAATATTACACAGCACTGCAAAGAATCACCATGATGGAAAATATCTGTATTATTCGTATGTACTTCTTTTGGCGTTTCTTTCTCCGGACGGAGTCATGATTCCACTTGCTTGTGAATTTATAGAAAATGGGAAAGACTATAATCCAGAGTTCGACAAGCAGGATTGCGAACACAAAGCCTAGATGAAGACTTTTAAGATTCTCAAAAATATCATCCGAAGCTTCCAGTGACAATGCTCATGGGTGTTCTCTCGCTTGATTACACCATATTGGATCTCTGCCACACAAATGGATGGAATTTCTGTATTTCATACCGAAAAAACACGGTCAAAGGACTTGACAAAAAATCAAGAATATCTTTGAGTCTCTGAAAGACAACAAAAAAGAGATCTTGCTATTGAGGTTAACAATACGATAGTTCGAAAAACATACAAATGGAGCAAGTTAGCCTATTCTTATGGTGCGGCTAAGAAGAAAGACGGTATTGCAATTCCAATTACATACGCCCAAATAGAATGCATAACCTACAACAAAAAAACAAGGAGTTTGAAAAAACAAAATTCGAGCGGATTCCCAATCCTATGCAGAATTCCGGAAATATTGAGACATTTTTTAACTATATTGGTAAGACACGCTGAGTAGAACAAAATCAGGATTTAAACGAGATGAAAAACTTGGGGCTGAATATCAAACACGCGTATGGCAGTAAGAAAGAAGCGTCTGTGAATCATTTTCTGATACAGATGACAGCATTTTTAATAATGCAACTTGCACACAAAACTCATTTTTTTGATAAAGTCGTCCGGACTTTTTCGGATCAGGGAGTCCAAAAAGAGATACGCAAACTATTTAACGGATTAGCAGGAATCGCGCAATTTTTTCTTGATAACTTGCGCAACAGACTGCTAGAATACATTGATACCTCACAGTGGAGAATAAAATGGAATACTACGTAACGAGTCACGGCTGTACGACAATTCCCCGATGACGATATTTACCCCAAAAACAGATTCTTGATATCTTAGTGATAAAATAAAAGGACCGACCAGTCCGCAAAAATACAGCGAACAAATATATAAAGTTGTGAAAAAGCTGGACAGGAACGGCCAATAGGTAATCGATGTCAAAATTCTAAGGATGCAATTGGAAGAAAGAACAGATTAAAAATGATAAATTTGATTCCGTAAGGCTGTTATTGGATCGTTTTTATTTGCAATCTCTTCTTTTGAGTATATAATATTAATTATAAAGAAATATGAATTTCATATAGTGAAATATAAATAAAAAATATATTGTTGTGTTCGAAGCAAAAAGAATATTCTTACAAACGGAGAGATGCAATGGCAAAGCAAGTATTTGTGTTAAAGAAGTTTATGAATGGCATTACGCAGGGGTATTTAGCACCGCGGAATTATTTTTTTTCTGATAAAAGCAGAAAGGAAACGGAAGAGATTGAAGACATGAAGCTGGATTGGGTGAGTTTATGCGTCAATCAGTTTCAGGAGACTTTTTCTTCCACGCGAATTTTTCAGGATAATGTTCGAACGATTTCGGATGAAGAGCTGGAGCTTCAAATAGAGCGTCTGCATCAGTCCGGAATTAATATTATGTTAAAGCCGATGATTGATCCGCTAGACAGTATTTGGCGGGGGGCTATTGCGCAGTGTGAAGGCAATATTATAGCTGAGGTTAAGACGAATACCATAGCACCGTGGTTTGAGTCCTATACTCAAATGATTTTGCGTTATGCTTATGTTGCTGAAAAAACGAACTGCGAAATGTTTTGCATTGGTTGTGAATTAAACGGAATGGAGCGTCATTGTGAAGAGTGGAAAAAGATCATCCGCAAAGTCCGAAAAGTGTATACGGGTTTAATTACCTATAATATGACGATGGATATTGCGAATTTCGATTCTTCAAGAGATTGGTTTTCTGAGTTGGATCTTATTGGTGTAAGCGGATATTTTCGTGTTGGTCCTAAGGAGCGCAGCAGCTCTTTGAAAGAAATGCTGGAAGGCTGGAAACCGTGGGTGGATCAGCTTGAAAAGTTTCATGAGCATTTTAAAACGCCTGTATTTTTTGCGGAATGCGGTGTTCGGCCGATTGTGGGTGCAGCTGGAATTACGGGGGATTTTCGGGCTAAGAATGTTGCTTATTGTGCTGAGGATCAGGTGAATTATTATCTGGCAATACAAGAATCATTTTGTGATAAAGATTGGTTTTATGGCAGTATGTGGTGGAAACTGGATGAACACCAGTATCGGAAACATTTTTATCTGAAAGACGGCCATTATGTTGGTTGTGAACCGACGCCGCTATTGCAGCGGGAAATGGAAAAATGGTGCGGTCAAAATTCTATTGCCCGAAAAACAATCGAACCAGCAAAAATATAAAGCCCCGCAAGAATTTATAAAAGTTTGTGATGAGTCGGGTTTTGTAGAAGATGACACAAAAACGAGATTTGTTTTTTTCCTTTCTATATTACTGGGTTGTTTATGGGCCGCGGTTGGCGTTACAGTTGCATTGGCGCGAAATAAAGATTGCCCCATTTGGCATTTCTATACTGTGGGTGCTGGTGGGGTGATGCGTTCTTGTGCTGACTGTTTTCGTACTTCTCTCCCTCTGGTGTTTCTACCATTCCCCAGCTTTTGATTTTTATCGATTGCAGAACAATAATTAGGAATTGACAAAACATATTCGACGCAATACAATAGTATTGTTAAACAAAATGTCCAGCATTGAAGGGGTTGAACTGTAAAAACATAACGCAATTTTAATCATAAAGTTTAAGCAATTAAACACGCCCAAATCGCAAGCTTAGATATTTTTACTATCGCGACTCTATTTTGTGTTCCGCAATATGATTATATTTTACTCAGACATCATGCAAAAAAAGTAGACCCCATTTTACGGAAGAAATAAGTGTTGCCTACAACAACAAAATTGGTTTAAATAATGAAAAGGAGATTAATTCAAAAAAAATGAAGAACGCATGAACGAAGGTGTTATGAAAACAGCAATTAAGATGTATGCTCATAGCAAATTTAGTAATTTGTTTAACCAAACAGGAATGAAAAAAAGGAAAGAAAAATGAAAAACAAGAAAAGTGATAAGTGTTGTAAGTCATTAATCGGCAGTTTTTTTACTCTAATCGAACTTCTTGTGGTAATTGCCATCATTGCCATACTCGCATCAATGCTTCTTCCAGCTCTGAGCAAAGCTAAGGAAAGCGCAAAATCAATATCATGCACCAGTAATCTTAAACAAATGTCTTTGATATTTCCTATATATTCTTCAGATTATGAGGGCTATACTGTGCCATTTTCGTTCTCCGGCATGGTTCCGAGTGCTTCATACAACACCTGGGCTGGCGGCTTATACTATTTTGGATATACAAAAGATTTAGCTTTTATAAAATGTCCGTCATACACCTATAATGGACTTCCATTTGTACAACCCGATGGAACTATTCCTTACAAAAATGGAACCACCACAGTAGTTGACCAAGGCATTTATACTTATGGTATTAATGCAGCTCTATTTAAAGATTATATCATCGGCAATGGAGGTACTACAAAAAATATAAAAATGAGTGAAATCAAGAAACCTTCTGAAACTATTTATGTTGGCAGCTCTATGGATTCAACCACGTTTTTGACGACACGAATTGGGCGATATAAACTTAGTCCTCGTTATGCAACTTGGAGAGAAGGTGCTCCAGGAGGTTACCATAAAGATGGGAGGTATGGTAATTTTGCTTGGACTGATGGGCATGTAACGGCCTTACTCACACCCAACAGTGCTACGGCAGCCTATACTGACCAATACTTTGGCGTAGCAAAAAATGATCGTGCAGTTGCAACCAACTACTGGAGTCCTGGCAAATGATTAGCATCAAGATTTTCTTATTTACTTTTATATCATGTCTTGCATTCACAGTTCAAGCCTTGGAAATCAATTTTAATTCCAAGGCGAATGCGGGGAAGTTTCTTACAGGTTTGTGTTCTAATATTGCCCGATGAACAATTAAGGATAAAACCCTTTACGGTTTTGTTACAGACTCTGATCCGAAATTAATATCCGACACAATTAATATCCCACGCGAAAAAGTGAATTTTATAGTAGTTGATATATCTACAGAATTCAGGGACTCATGGAGTAGATGTCAATTCTTTATAGAATCTGATGTAAAAGGTGCTAGTATTTATACAAGTGCTTCTTTACAATCAGATGGGAAAATGCATCGTTATATACTTGACTTAAGGGAAGTAAAAAATTGTTAATGTGCGAAATTTGGTGATGAACACTTGTAGTTGCCAACAGAAATTACTACATCCCCAATGACATTCATTCGCTCTATCCACTCTTTTTCCCATTCGTTTGCATTGGCAAAACGCTTGAGAATAATGCCCACTACCTTTTTGGCATCTTTGTCACTCCACCCGTAGGCAATGTTTTTCAAGCGCCTGCCCAACTCTCTCATTACCCGTTCTACCATGGATGATGCCTTG
>JBAYAV010000045.1:0-12765 GCA_041669565.1 Lentisphaeria bacterium | reverse complement strand
GCGCAAAACTTCCTACTTGTCGGGAACTTGCGGCAAAATGGAACGTTAGCTATGTAACGGCAAATCGAGCAATAAAACAATTAGCAGATGAGAATTATGTAGACCTGAATCACGGGCGCGGTATTTTTGTTTGTTGGCGAAGTGATGGTGTATTTCCGACCGAACGGAAAATACGTATTTTTGCTTCCGACTCATCACATCCTAATATCCGGATGTTTATTGATACGGCCGTCGATAAGCTGAAAGCGCTCCATTGGCAGATTGAATTAATAACAACAAAATCGTTGAAGCAAGCGCTTGAATTGATCCATGATCAATCCTGTTATTCTTTAGTATTTGGCTTTCAGTTAACTCGTTACGATGATATTAGTGCTTTATGCTCTGCCGGACGCGAGCGGTTGGTAATGGTTGCAGAGCGTTATGAACGTTTTGGAATATCCAGTTCTTGTGTGGATTCTTCCCAAGTGATTCGATTGGCTATGAATCATTTATTAACAGCAGGACGACGTAAAATAGCATTGCTTTGCACGAATATACAGCATGCAGATGAGACCGAATATGCTGTGGTTTGGCGAAATCTCTATAAAATGGCCAATCCGAATGATAAGAATATAGACTCCCTGTTGTTCAATCTGAACCTTACGCAATTTGAATCACCCAAAGAATCCTTAGTCAATTTTTTGAAAAAAAAATACGATTCTGGAATAATGAATCAAATTGACGCTATTATCTCGACCGATGATGAAAAAGCGGTCATTGCCAGCGGTTTTTGCTATGATTGCAAATTACGAATTCCTGAAGACATTGCCTTGGTTGCAGTTAATGATTCAGGGCTGGCGGAAATGGTCCGCCCTCGCCTGACAACGATCGATACGGCTTTGCCAATGCAAATAGAAAATGCAATTCGCATTTTAGAGTCCAAAGTATCCGGAAATTATAATGGAATTCCATTGCGTTGTGTGGAACCGCAATTAATTCAACGGGAAAGCACGCCTTTCGTCACGTCTTCAAGAGAAATAAATAATAGCAAAATTGTAGTTTATAATTAATTAGATTAGACAATCATATAAAGGATATTTGGTTTAATTCGTGGTTTTTGGGTTATTATATCGTTTTCAAGAAATGATCAACAAAAAATAGTCTGCATTTTATAATGGACTTAAAAGGAGAAAAAAATGAAAAAGAAAAATGGTTTCACACTTATTGAATTACTAGTCGTTATTGCCATCATCGCGATTCTTGCCAGTATGCTATTACCGGCACTGAGCACCGCCAGAGCAAAAGGGCGCAGTATTCACTGCATCAACAACTTGAAGCAGCTTGGTCTGGGAATGATTCAATATTGCGGGGATAATGATAGTTTTTGTCCGAATCCTCTGGACCCTTCTGCCGGTTTTTACACTTACCGGTCTTGGGTAATACAAATAAGCCCCTATGTCGGCGGTGTAGGTCTTGACAAGTTACCCGCATACACAACAAAATACGAGTTCCCTGCTGCATTTGTCTGTACAGCTCGGCCAACGGATCGGTTAAATTTATGGGGCACATGGGAAGGTCCCAATTACAGTTACAATGGTCGAATTGGTCTTAATCTTTGGTATTCTTCCCAGAAGGGAGCACGGATATCCCAGTGTTTACGTCCATCCGTTGTAACCGCAATGGCGGATGGCAAAGGCAATGAGCATCATCTGGTATTTGATGTAGGTACAGGAGCTGACTTAGCATGGTTTCCGTTTCAACATGCGGGAAGAAATAACTTTCTTTATTTTGATGGGCACGCGGAATCTCGAAGCAGATTTTCGGATGGTATAGAAGATCATTACATCCGTCATTATGCCATTGATCTAGCAAACGATTGGAAAAATTTATGGCCATAGCGGTTATCGTTTTTCATACTCCAAGAGGCATCTCTTTCAGGGTCTGATTTTTGAATTGTTACATTATTGAATAAATAAAAAGGGAATTTTGGAATTTTTCACGGATTCAAGATTCCATACTCGGAAAAATAAAAAGTGCAATGCAATTTTATCACATTATTTTTTACTGTTCTAATAGACTGATGACAATTACGATGCAGGCTGGGATTATTCTCAATGCCCGGGATTTTGGTGCTAACAAATATGCGATTGGCAATTACTCCGGTAAATATACCGACAGCAGAAATACAGTGCATGGCTTTGAATAGGGCGATACTTTAAACTCAACGATTCAACTTAAAATAAAAGCAATAAATAGTAAAATGCCGCGCATTTATGTATGTCCCTCTAACATTAGTTCAATTATGGGCGAATTTATAGGATCGACATTCTATCGGTATAACGAAAAAAGTATTTCTGCGTCCATCCTATTATCGTTCTCTGTTAAGGACGGTTATGTTCAAATTAACGGATCTTATGGTGGAACTGTTACCGGATGCAAAAGCAAAGTTCACTTGATGTTAGAATCAATTCAATATTGAAACAGAAATTCTGCGAAAAAAAATACGCTGAGTTTTATAAAAGGAAGAGCTAATATTTACGATGAAAGCACCTGACGCAATTAATTTACTTAAAAAGAACTCTGTTTTCTGGTCAAGAATAGGATTTCTCCATGATCCGCCGCTTTGGGATAAAGACGGAAAAATGATCCTATTTGGAGAAGACCTGAATCATTTCAAAAAGTTTCATCATGATTTTACCGCCGCTGGGATAAAAATTCATACTTCAATTTTATTTAATGGATGGATTGGAGTTGATAAATATGATTATAAGTTCACTGATCAGGTTGTGAATTCCATCTTTGAAGATCATAAAGATATTTGGTATATTCCCCGAATCAAGCTGAATGTGCCACTCGACTGGGGCAAGGAAAATCCAGAAGATATATTTGTCTACTATAACGGCCCACGAGAAAAAGAAGAAATTCACAACCTCGTTAATACAAGCAAACACGACATCTTAGGTTATGATTCTATAAAAGGCTATCATGCTGTTGGCGATGGGAAAGGGAACCGCCCAAATGTCGGCGGACTAATATCCAACCAGAGTTTCTCTTCCAAAAAATGGCTTAAGGATGCGGGAGAAGCCCTGCGTCGTTTAATCCGCCATTTGGAAGATGGCCCCCATGGAGAGCAGATTCTTGCTTATCATATTGCTTATGGAACGAATGGCGAATCTTGTTTATGGGGTGGATTTGGACTTCCTATAAAATTTGGGGACTATGGAATCAATAACCGCAAAGAATTTTACAATTGGGGCCTTCATAAGTACGGAACATTAGAAAAACTTCGCGTCGCATGGATGCAGAATTTATTGGCAGAGCAGAATTGCGAACCACCACCGCCCGCGTTGCGCGAAGGCTGCAAAAATTCAACAGATGATTTTTTGCGGATCGATAAAAAATATCAAATTTGCATTGATTATGATCAGTTTACCAATGATGTAAATGCTAATGCGATTGAGCACTTTTGCAAAATCGTTAAAGAAGAAAGTGATAATAAAGCCGCCGGGGCTTTCTATGGATATATATTTGAGGTTCCCAGGGCGGCCTATATCGGACACTTGAACTTTGACCAATTACTTCATTCGCCCTATGTCGATTTTTTTGCGGGTCCTAAGTCGTACTATCGTTATGAACCAGGAGAGCCCGGCGGTCTGCTTGGTCCTGCGCAATCGGTCAATTGCAAAAAATTGTGGCTTGATGAACTTGATATCAGGACCAATCTCTGTTCAACCACAGAGTGTGTATGCAAAAATTTAGAGGAGACAAAGTGTGTACTGTGGCGTGAATTTTCTAAAAACATGGCTTACGGGTCCGGAATGTGGTGGATGGATTTAGGCGACGGCTGGTTTAACTCTCCCGATATAATGAATGAAATAAGCAAACTTGAAAAAGTAAGACATGATTTATGCAATAGACAACGCAAAAGTATCAGTGAAGTCCTTCTTGTTGTGGATGAAAATGCTTTCTATTACTCAAATTCAGAGTCCAGTTTCCATCATTTATTAATGAAAGAATTTGTTCGTGAAATGCATCTATGCGGAGTCCCCATTGATATTTTTCGGAAAACCGATCTTAAAACAATGGATTTGAGTTCCTATAAATTGATTGTTTTTCTCAATGCTTTTAAGTTATCTGGCAAAGAATGGTCTGAAATTGAAAAAAAGATAAGCAGTGATACGACTTTGTATTGGAATTATTATGTAGATAACGGTGTAAAAATTACAGGGATCAAACTGCTTGAACGTTCATCGTTTCCCGATGGCGAGTTGATTTTTAAAGATCATTCAAAAATAAAATATAATAATATGCAATTCCCTTTGTTTGAGATTGAAAAAAACGATGGCCTTGAAATTTTGGCAAGTTATTCAGATCATGGAATCGCTGTCGGACAGAAAAAATGGAATGGGCGAAACAATATTTTTTGTGCCCTTCCTGTCATAAAAGCCAAACAGTTAAGACTTCTTATTGAAAATGCCGGATGCCATATATATGCGCCGTTCGATTGTACTGTTTATGCAGACAATCAATTTATCGGGGTTTTCCCTCGATCCGATATCGATGGTAAATTGTGTTTGAAAGAAGCCCTAAATTTTGTGGATGTGGAAACCGGAGAATATTTCAACCAACAAAGTTTTATCCCGTTAAAATTAAAAGCTAAACGACATAAAGTTTTGATCAAAAAAGAGCAAAGCTTATAATGCGATATTTACAAATACATAAAGAAGAACAGAAAACATGAAAACAAAAGGGCCCAACCGGATGAAGAAAATATTTTTTCTAGCAATTTTATTTATCAGCAGTTTCGCTATTTTTGCGAGTGATTTATCCCAAAATTTAATATGGCAAATGGGGGGAAGCGCGCCAATCGATCCTTCCATAAAACTCACCAAAAATGCCGAATGGATTGCCACGCCCGGATTTGGTAATGGGCTGGAGTTTTTTGGTGATGGCAGTTGGGCAAATGTCCCAAATTTTCCAACGGATAAAATCGGCGATCAAACAACCATTTCATTCTTCTTTAAATGCCATAATTTAACTCCAAAAGATAAAACGGGTAAAAAGAATTGCGGGGCCATTTTTAGTTATCGATATCAATGGCTTGGCAGAATTTATCAAACCGGAAAAGTTTACGGCGGGATGGGCAATAAAGAAGGCGAATTAAAAGGGATTTTTTCCGCCGCTAAAATAGAACCGAAAAAATGGTATCATGTTGCCCTCGTTTGGTCCTCCCAGAACAATAATTTCAGTTCATACCTCAACGGTGTAAGAGTTGGAGTCCGAAGCGATCAAATTACCCCTTTGAAAAAACTTTCCGGTTATCACTTTGCTTTCGGTGTTGACCCTGATGGATCCTTTTTTAATGGCGTAGTTGCCGATTTTCGCATTTACAACCGCCCATTAAATGTAAAAGAAATAAAAACATTAGCATCTAAAACGGATGTGCCATTTCTTGCAAAACCGAACTATCCTAAACTTTATGCTTTTATAACAGAACCAATTTCCGACATTCCTATTATTCAAAACACCAGAATAGATGCTAAATTTCTTGGAAAAACAATAAAATTTACAGCAACCCCAGGAGAATACGAGCCCGCGTCTTTTGTCTTACGTCCTACAACAGATTTTAAAAATGTAACGTTCGAATTATCCGACCTGAAAGGAACAGACTGCGTCATTCCAGCCTCCGCACTAGACTTAAAACTGGTTAAATGCTGGTACCAAGGTCCGGCCGCATGGCGAAATGAAGCCCCTGGAAAATATCCCAATGTAATGGTTCCGGAACTTTTACTGAATGATTATAAGTTGGTCAGAGTTGATGAAAAAACAGAGAAAAACTTTTTGCGGCATGGCAAAACGAACGATAAAAATGAAACCTATGAAGATGTCAGTGACCGGACAGACAATAATACTTTTTGGCAAAAAAACATGGCAATTTCAGAATATCCCATTTATGATGCAAAATCCTTGCAACCCCTGCCTTTGACAGCGACACGCAATCAACAATTTTTCCTTACACTACACGCTCCGGAAAATGCAGAAGCTGGAAATTATAGCGGGACTATTTTAATAAAAAGTGACAACCATAACCTTGCAAAATTAAATATTGAAGTCCAAATACTACCTTTTAAACTTGCTGAAGCCCGGACTTATTATAATCTTAAAAAGCCCTATATGACGAGCGTTTATTATAATACCTATCTCAGAGAAGAAGATCAAGGAGGAATAACCGCTTATTATCGTAACAGTAACCAAATACGCAACGAACTAAAAGATTTAATTGCACATGGCGTCCGGTATCCAACAAATCTGCAAATAAATGCCGGGGATATCACCAAACCCGAAAACCAAAAACTGTTCCGAAAAATGCTCCGCCTCCGCAAAAAAGCCGGCCTGCCAAATAAACCTATTCATCTAATTTCCAACCACAAAATTAATTTGCCGGCTAAAATGCCTGCAACTCCTGAAAATTTACAAAAATTAACCAATCGCGCAACAATGATCATGAATTGGATCGAAGAAGAATTGGGACACCGGGATGTTTATTTTTATGGAATTGATGAAGCAAAAGGCGACATAATGAAAGCACAAATTCCATTCTTTAAAGCAATCCAAAAATCTGGAGCAAAAGTGTTTTGTGCAGGATTTAGCAAAGAAATAATCCCTCCGGGTAATTTTGCCGTTGTCGGAAAAGTTCAAGATCTTCTTATTTGTGCAGCATACTCGACTCGAAAAGAAGCCACCAAATGGCATTCGGTAGGACATGATATCTGGTGCTACGCCTACCCTCAAGCCGGTAATGAAAACCCCGAAATCTTTCGACGTAATTTCGGCTTAATTACTTACAAAGCAAACTATGACGGCTCCGCTACCTTCTGTTATTATATGGCCTTTGGACACCCGTGGAATGACTTTGACAGTACCATTCAACGCGACCTCAATTTTGTTTACCCGACGGCTGATGGCGTGGTTGATACCATCGCATTTGAAGGATATCGCGAAGGATATGACGATATCCGTTATGCCACAACACTGAAACTTGAATGCCAAGAAGCAAAAATTTCAGGCAATCCAGCTCGTGTCGCCGCTGCAAAAGAAGCCGAAAATTTTCTTGAAAAACGTAATGTTTTTCTTAAAGACTTAGTTGAGACTCGGTCATTGATTATTGCACGAATTTTAAGCCTTCGAAAATTGGCAGGAAAATAAAATCAATAAATTATTATAGATTCGACTATAAACTCGAACTATAATTTAAAATAACGATTGCTCGCATGAGAAAAAGAATCGTTCCCTGTTAACAAAAAAAATATTTTTGTCATGATCAGAAGAGAATGACAAGATATTCTTTTCCCAAAGTATTGAAATGAATTTGTTGAAAATTCAATATCAGCTATAGCTAAAGGATAAAAATAACAATGAAAAAATGGATTATAACCGCGTTGCTTTTTCTGTCAATAAGTCCTATCTTATGTGCATTTACAACTGTTGACGCGGAGACTGTTGAACAATATACCCTGGTGAAAGAGGGCGTTTCCCAATGTGCTATTGTTCTCCCTCCTAATGCGACGACGTCAATGGAATATGGGGCGAATGACGTAAAGGAACACCTGAAATTGATGTCGGGTGCGGACGTTCCGATTTATAAACAGAAAAGGGATTCGGATCTTCCCGTAAAGTATCCCGGCTTGATCATGCTTGCAAATGGACCTGTTAAAGAGGAAAATTGTGATAGTGCAGAAGAACTCCGGATAACAACCAAACCCGGAAAACCTTGGATTATTCGTATTTATGGAGACCGTAACCGCGGAGCAATGTACGGATGCTATGCCTTTCTTCAGGATGTCCTGGGGTGCAGATGGTTTACAAACTCAATCTCACGGATTCCAAAACAAAAGACAATTACGGTCGGCACTTTAAATATTCATCAGCGGCCATCTTTTGAGCTCCGGGATCCGTACTACTGGGAGTCCCTGGTTTCTACAAAATGGATCCTCAGAAACCGAATCAATGGTTCGCAATGCAGGATACCCACCGCATGCAAAATTCAATACGGATCCATGATTGCTCACACAATGTTTAAGCTGGTTCCCCCTAAAAAATACTTCGACTCTCACCCGGAGTATTTTTCATTAGTGAATGGCAAAAGAGTTCCAGATAGACAGCTTTGCCTCACAAATCCGGCAGTTCTAAAAATTGCAATAGCGGGTGTAAAGCAATGGCTTAAAAAGAATCCGGCTGCGAATATTGTCTCCGTTGCGCAAATGGACAATGAGGGAGGGGCCTGTCAATGCGAAAATTGCAGGAAGATCAAGGAAAGGGAGGACTCAGAATCCGGCCCAATTCTGGAGTTCGTCAACGCGATCGCGAAAGAAATCGGGAAGGAATATCCGAACGTTTTAATCGAAACACTGGCTTATAACTATTCGGCAAAATCACCAAAGTACGTCAAACCATTGCCCAATGTAAGAGTACGACTGTGCACAGCATGGAATTGTAAAGCTCATCGTTTGGATGGCAATTGCTGCAAAAACAGCATAGACACCTACCAAAATCTGCTTGCTTGGAATAAAATAACACAACAGCTTTACATATGGGACTACAACACAGAATTCAATGACTACATGCTGTTGCATCCATCCTTAGATTACACAAAGACTATATTTGACATATTTCATAAAGTTGGGGTGATTGGCGTCTTCATGCAAGGAAGCTATCAGAGCCCAAGCGGTTCGCTGGCTGAAATAAAAGCATATCTGTGTGCACGGCTAATGTGGGATTGCACGCTGAATCCGGATAAGATATTAAAGGAGTATATTGATGGTGTCTACGGTAAATCTGCACCAATTATTAGCGAATGGATCACGCTGATTCATTCGCCTTTCAAACAAAATACTAGCGAAAAAAAGCATTTGGGAATATATGATAAGCCAAATGCCGCTTTTTTAACCAAAGAAATCCTGGACAAGTCCGATGAACTCATAGAGAAAGCCCTTGCAGTCTCTGCTGATGAGCCTCTTGTCCTTGAGGAAATTGGCAAAATCAGGATGTGGGTTGACTATACACGTATTGCACAAATCAAACTTCAAACAACTGTTCAAAAAGGAAAATATACTTATGGTGTCAGCAACAAAAATCTGGATAGAATCGATCGATGGTTAGAAAGTCTTAAACACTACAACGTTACCCATTTAAGAGAAGGAAAACTCTGTGATCTTTCGAATATTCTGACCCATAAAACAGCAGAAATGAACTGCCTTTCTCTAGAAAACAACAACCTCCGACTCGATATTCTACCGACGTTGGGAGGCAAGATAGCCCAACTACGAGACAAGAAGAATGGCGTAAATTTAATGCTCTCACCAGAATCTATTTTCCACAAAGACAATGGCGGATATGAAGAATATGTGATTGAAAAGAAACGGGGACCAGAATTTTGGAAAATTAATTATGTCTATAGCATTCACAATAACTCAATCATCCTGAAAGGCACAACTCCTACCGGCAGAGAAATCACCAAACAATTTACTCTTGACGGAAACAAACTTTTTCTCAAAACATCCGTAAAAAATGGGACAGATCAGCCGATTTCCGTTAAAATATGGGAAAGTCCTCAGTTTTCTCTTCAAGATTTCAAGGACGCCCATGTTTCATTTGACAAAATAGACGGCGACACAATCACGCTTAGCCCAAAAGACTTCAGTATAAACTGGAGTGAATTAAGCAAAGAGTACAAAGGAAATTCAATTCCGTCTGGCAAAGTGGTTCTTAAGATCAAAAACACAACAATCACGAATGAATTTAAGCCGGAAAACTTGGACTACTTCCACGTCTGGAATAACGGCGGAAGACCGACAAAGGTCCTTAAGCTAGAGCTTTTCGCGAAACGCGTCATTCTGCAACCAAACGAAACCACCTCATTTGAACAACACTGGCTAATTGAATAAATCGCATGAATAATCGCAACGAAAAAAGTTCTGAACTGGTGCCTCATTCAAACAAACCATTTTATGATCTGCTTGTTACCCGGGGCATTCTTTGATTTATTCTAATTTGAAGACAAAAAAGCGTATTTCTTATAATCATGCTAAAAAATAACAAAAATATTACAAAAAGGAAACAACGATGAGAAGATGGACCGTTTTATTTTTAATTTACGTATTATTATATCAATATAACTTAATGGCAGTTAATATAACAGGAGTGAAAAAAATGAGCAATTTGAAGCAGGATATCCCATGGGATATAAAAACACTTTACCAAACCCCAAAATCGGAATCTGCAGAAGATGTTATAAATGCAGCAGAAAACGTGATATGGAAAGAAGGGAAGCCCTTGCCGGCTCGCCCCGAATTAGTTCAAGCAATCTGGCTGCAGGGTGAAGATTACCAGGGAAAAGCCACCAAGATCTTTGCCTGGATAGGGATTCCGAAAACGAAAAATGGAGAAAAATTACCGGCAATGGTGCTGGTTCACGGCGGAGGCGGAACAGCATTCGCCGAATGGGTTGCAATGTGGAATCGACGTGGCTATGCTGCCATCGCAATTGACACAAGCGGACATACACCCTGCTCTAAAAAATATGGTGGCTGGCCGGCACACAAATTTTCCGGCCCGCACAGCTGTGATGATTTTTCCGGTGTCGATAAACCAATAAAAGATCAGTGGACCTATCATGCCGTTTCTGCAGTTGTCAGAGCGCACTCCTATTTGTGCTCCTTACCGGAAGTCGATGCTGATCGTACTGGTATAACGGGGATAAGCTGGGGTGGCTACCTTACTTGCATAGCAGCAAGTATTGATTTACGTTTTAAAGTCGCGATTCCAATTTACGGCTGCGGTTTTTTAGGTGATAATTCCGTTTGGAAGGAACAACTTGATACTATAGAGCCCCAAAAACGTGAACGCTGGCTGAGCTTGTGGGATCCATCCTCCTATATTCAAAATATCAGTATGCCCATATTATGGATCGCTTTTATAAATGATCCTGCGTATCCCATGGACTCACTAATGAAAACCTTTGCCCGGGTGTCCACAGACAAACATCTTTGCTTTCCGAACCATTATGGGCATAGCCATGAATGCGGGTGGGGCCCTGCAGAAATATCAGATTTTGCGGACAGCGTGCTCCGGCCAAAATCTAAAATATCATTCCCGGTCATCACAGGACAGGGAAAAACAGGCCAAAACGCGTGGATTGAATTCAAGAGTGCAAAACCAGTCACACAAATTTCATTCCACTACACAACCGATAATGCCACCTGGAATAAGAAGGAATGGCATGCAATCAATATGCCAGATTCAGAAAGCAAAGAAAAAATCAGTCAAACGCTTCCCGAAGACACAAAAGCATACTATTTCAATATTGAATATGAACGTAATAAACATATCAGCAGCCCAATCACAGAACCTTGATTAAATACAACAAAATTTATAACGGACCCTTTTCTGTAAAATCTGTTTCAATGCGGCGAAGGGCCTGTTTTCAACAATCGCCCTGTTCGATTCTAAGAGATAAATACAAAGACAAAATCCGTATCACTTCGTTTTCCAAAGAACGAACCGATGTATAAAAAACGAGGGCGCTATTTTTTCCCTTTTGGATCTTTTGCTGCACCGAAAGGCTCAATATGAATAATGATATCCTTGACGCCAATTTGTGCTTGCAAAATATCCATTTTCAGCCGATGCGCAATCGCATGACTTTTCAACACCGTAAGATCCGGATCCACCATCACATGCAAATCCGCATAATACATGGAACCCAAACGGCGCGTCCGAATCGCATGGACCCCCTTTACTCCAGGAAAAGCACTTGCAAAACGAGAAATTTCCGCTGTGATATCTTTGGATCCGGCTTCTGAGAATTCATTCAGACACGGATAAAGAATCTCCCATGCCGCATGCAAAATAAATAAGGAAACAAGAATAGACCCCAGCGGATCAATGAATTTTAAATTCGGAAAATAATGCGATAATACAATCGCCGCTGCTACGGGGATCGAACTAATAGCATCACTGCGATGATGCCACGCATTGGCCTTCAATGCCGGCGAATTCAACGCCCGCGAATGCCGCATCGTCCAATGATAAAGCACTTCTTTCATTACAATCGACAAAACGGCAATCACGAAAGCCGGCATTGCCGGACGACATTCGGCACCCTTTTCAATGACCGTTACAGCATCCGATATCAGCCCAAAAGCCACAAGCCCCAGCAACACGCCGATAAACATTGACACGAGCGTTTCAATCCGACCATGTCCATAAGGATGTAACTCGTCTGGTGGCGCCGTCCAAAATTTTACGCCAAAAATCAGAATAATATCTGTCAGCAAATCAGACAAAGAATGAATAGCATCCGCTGTTAAAGCATGACTTTTAAATACAATGCCGCCAAAGCCCTTTAGAAGACTCAGAAATATATTCGTTATCATTCCGTAAAACGTAACATAACGAACCCGGCGAATAATAAGTTGTTGAGATTTACTTTCCATCATAAAAACGCTTTCCTTAAAAAGAAAACCTCCCCATCATAAAAACGGGAAGGCCTAAACCTAACGTAACTGCAAATAAAGATATTACAAGAAACCACCCAGAAAAAACCATAAATATCAAACAAAATGAATAAACTTTAAAAAAGAACCGAAATGACATGTAGTATCTGAAATAAGGGCATGTGACTCGTACCGGACATTTTTGAGCAAAATTATAATTAAATTTAAGATTGATAAGAAGGCTCATAAAATTGACTTGCCGTTTCCATTTTTATTTCATATTGTAAGATCG
>JBAYAV010000044.1:0-12877 GCA_041669565.1 Lentisphaeria bacterium | reverse complement strand
TTCTTTATCAACTTTAATTTTAATATATCATTGTAAATAATATATAAAATATAAAGAATCGCTGAATCAATGAGGAATTCCGGCGTTTTTATGATTTTCTAAACGGATCTTCAGAGATAGGTATGTATTTATCCTGTTTGTATTAAAATACTTAAAAAAATATATATATTTCAAACAACGGGCTACATTAAATTACTTTTTAATAATTTTATAATTTCTCTTTATTCATTATCTGGTTTGGAGATCGTCTGTTTTACCTTGATTCCATTGACTAGTATTTGGCAAGAACTAATACTTTTAAGACGTTCAATAACGATTTTTATAGACCAGCGTTTTTTTTGTTTTTCCGTGAGCTCAAGATTGAAAACGTTAGCTTCTTAAATCTACCGAGAAATATCCCAGGAACTTTCCATGATCAGCCACGGCCTTCTTCAAAAAAACTCTTATTGCTAATTTTTTTAATCCATGGCCTCTCATCCCAGAAGAGCCTCAACACACAAAAAAACCGCAACATATCACATTGCGGTTTTTTTTATGGGTTTTATTATTTCTATTTATTTTTTGTATTTTTTACTGCTTCGGCCTTTTTTTTCAAATAATCATCCACCGTATTAGTCGTATAAGTACCATCTATAAATTCCGGAAGACTCAACAATTCAGCGGTAAAATCTTTTGTTGTTTGCACGCCTTCAACCACGAATTCCCGCAGGGCGGTTTGGCAGCGTTTCAGTGCCAATTCACGATTGAGTCCCTTTGCCACAATTTTCCCCAGTAAGCTGTCATAATACGGCGGGATAACATAACCGGTATAAATATGCGTATCCACTCGAACACCGGGCCCGCCGGGCATTAGAAAGAGACCAATTTTGCCAGGACACGGCATAAAATTTTTATCCGTATTTTCGGCATTCACGCGAACTTCAATTGCGTGACCGTCGAAATGAATATCGCTTTGTCGCCAGCTTAGATGTTCTCCAAGCGCGACTCGAAGTTGTTCGCGCACAATATCAGTTCCTGTCAGCATTTCAGTTACCGAATGCTCCACCTGGAGTCTCGTATTCATTTCCATGAAATAGAAATTATGCCCCTGGACAAGAAATTCCACTGTTCCGGCGCCGACATAATCGACTGCTTTTGCGGCCTTGATCGCTGTTTCGCACATCTTCCGCCGCATTTTAGAAGTCAAGCTTGCGCAGGGTGTTTCTTCGATCAGTTTTTGGTGATGGCGCTGCAGACTACAGTCCCGGTCACCGAGATGGACATACCGGCCGTATTTATCGCCCATAATTTGGATTTCGACATGGCGTGGATTTTCAATAAATTTTTCCATATAGAGTGATGCGTCTTTAAAGGCATGCCATGCTTCTTGGGAGGCATTATGGAAAGCGTCATGAATTTCATCTTCGCATTCCACAACGCGCATCCCCTTTCCGCCGCCGCCGCTGACGGCTTTAAGCAGAACGGGATAGCCGAGTTTTTTTGCTTCTTCTTTCGCTTCCTCCACGCTTTCCAGTGAGCTTCGGCTTCCGGGGATAATAGCCACACCGGCAGTTTTCATTGTACTGCGTGCCATCGCTTTATCGCCTAGTGCGCGAATGGCTCGCGAAGAGGGTCCCACGAAAATCATATTGCAAGCCGTGCAGACATCGGCGAAGTGCGCGTTTTCGGCAAGAAATCCATAGCCGGGATGGATTACTTTTGCGCCAGTGAGTTCCGCTGCCGCAATAATACGATCGATCTTCAGGTAGCTTTCTGCAGCGGAAGCCGGGCCGATACAAATTGCCTCATCCGCAAACTGCACCGGAAGAGAATGCCGATCAGCTTCCGAATAAACAAGCACGCTTGAATACCCCATAAGCCGACATGCGCGAATAATACGTAATGCAATTTCCCCACGATTTGCGATTAATATTTTTATTTTTTCGGAAGAACTTGACACCATATCTTAATCCTGCTTTATTTCAAAAAGGCGTTGTCCATATTCAATTGATGAGGTATTTTCGACAAGTATTTTAACGATCGTACCGGACATTTCCGCCTTAATTTCATTCATCACTTTCATTGCTTCCACGACGCAGACGACCGTATCATTATGAACCGTGTCGCCGACCTTTACCAGTGGGGCATTTTCGGGTGATGTAGAGATATAAAAAGTCCCTGGCATTGGGGCCGTAATATACGTAGGTTTTTCTTCTTCCACGGGAGCCGCCGGTTCTATTGCAAGTGCAACTGGAGCAGCAGCGGAAGCACTGCTTACAAAGCTGGCATTGTTAGCAGCCGGATCTTCTTCTCCTTTACGTTTTAACATAATTGAATCATTACTGTCTTTTAGTTCAACCTCCGTCAATCCGTATTTACTCATTATTCTGGCAAGCTGATCAACTTTTTTAATCTCCATCATGAAACCTCCAATATTTGGATATCACCAAATTTAAGCAATCGCCGTTTTAAATTCACCTGTTGCATCTGCAACTGCGCAAGCGGCTGATACCGGTTTTTCGAAATCTGCGAAAACCCCGCCGGACATCATAAATTTGCAAGCCTCTTGGGGATTTTTAGCCGTAAAATTTTCTTCGATTTGAGCCTCACATGGTTCGTTGCGTTCATACGTGCAGACATAGAAAGCTTGTCCGGGTTTCATTTGATATTCACGAACAAGCAAAGCATCCTTACGCACGATTGCAAGATAGCCGCGATCACCTTTTGGTGAAACAACGGCTGAGATACGCGGTGTATCGAGATCGTCGTGTTCATAATCCATTGAAAGCATCGTGTATGCGAGCGCATCACGCGGCGGCATTCCAGATTCAATTTTTTCTGTCACCGGATCGGTTTGCGAGCCGTTCGTAGCAATCGCGTATCCATTCGCCATGCGCAGACAATTATAAGCGATATAGGGATTTTTGTTAATATCGTTTTCAAATCCTGGTTTTGGCACAATTGCGATCGCCTTATCCAGAATAACAGACTGGCGATTTGGGAAATGTCTTGACGATACCCGATACATTGCCGCGCCGCGACCATCTAAAGTACAACCAATTGCAACGATTCTTCCAACGTACATAATTTCTTTCCTTATTTTAAAAAAGTCTTATTTTTTTTTTGACAAATTGATCTTTTTTTTATTAAAAATGATTAACGGACATGATAAATACAAAGCCAAAGGCTACTGAGTATCAGGACTGGCAGTCCTGCGCAAAACCAAATTTGGCCATTTCTGATTTTTTTTTGTCCTGCTTTTGACAAAGACTGAAGTTTAAGCAGCTGGTGTCTTAATCGTTGATAAGAACCATAAGCGCTAAGAACCGCGGTACAAACAACGACTGTAATCACAGAAAGAATTCCATACATACGGAACAGAACCACCCAGCCAAAATAGCCACATGCCAAAATAAACAGCAAGGTCATCAGTGCTTCATTCCACGGATTATTTGCCACATTTTTTCGCAGAGCATTTTTTTCTTCCGCATCAATTTCCTGATTACGCATGATACTTATTGACGCGCGCTGCATAACAAAGCAACCACTCAGAATCATTCCAATTCCAACAAAGCTTAAAAGGGGAAGAAAGTATTTCAACATAGGATAAAAACGGCTCCAGCAAATATTCTTTTATAAATCTTCATCAAATTCAGTCGTTGTTATTTCAGATCGTTTTTTTACGGAATGGTGCTTTAACAAGACTCGATTCAGTGCTTCTTCATCTTGTGGCGGAAGTTTTTTCAGTAATTCATACAACCCGTTAATAACATCGGCAGTTTTTTCTTTCAGTTCTGCGCAAACCGGAAAAACTTTTTTAGGGTCTTCTTGTGCAATCAGGCGTTTATAGTTTTCTTCCGACTCTGGCATATCCATTTTATTAGCAACGATAACAAATGGCCGTTTCGCAAGGCCGTTTTCATAAAGGTCCAGTTCCTGGCGCAAGGCCGTCAAGTCATTCAGTGGATCTCTGCCGTCGGTTCCTGCCATATCCAAAACATAACAGAAGATCGTGCAGCGTTCTATATGGCGTAAGAACGCATGTCCCAATCCGACATTATCATGTGCGCCTTCTATTAAACCCGGAATATCTGCAATTGTAAAGCGCGTAAAGTCTTCCATTTCGATCAAGCCGACCTTTGGATACAGCGTTGTAAAGGGGTACGAAGCTATTTTTGGTTTTGCATCTGAGACAGCGCAAAGCAGTGTTGATTTCCCCGCATTCGGGAATCCGACCAGTCCGACATTCGCCACCGTTTTCAATTCTAAAGCGAGTTCTTTTTCTTCGCCTTCTTCGCCGAGCTGATATGTTCTTGGAGCGCGATTAACAGCGGTCTTAAAATGCACATTACCGCGTCCGCCTTGTCCGCCTTTTGCGGCCACGAATTCTTGTTTATCCGTATTCAGATCGCAAAGGAACTCATCGGTTTCTGCATCGAAGATCAGTGTTCCCACTGGCACGCGAATGCAGCAGTCTATTGCGCATTTGCCGAATTTTTTTTGTCCTTCGCCGTTGCCGCCTCGTGGTGCTTTCCATATTGGCTGAAATTTCAAATTGACGAGGCTGCGTTCATTTGTGGTAGCCACGAAAACAATATTTCCGCCTTTTCCGCCATCGCCGCCATCAGGGCCGCCCAATGGCACGAACATTTCTCGGCGGAAGCTACAGCTTCCGCTACCGCCATGACCGGCCAGCACGTGTATTTTAACTTGATCTACGAACATATTTTTATCTTATTTTTTGAATTGTTTTCGCAATTCGTTTTTTTTAATTTCGCATCGTTCTTCCAGCGAACACAATTCGACTTGGAAGTCCTCTTCGATTTGTTTTATTTTTTCAGACTCTAAAACGCCTTGCAGACGGCGTGCAAAATCGAATTTTGCCTGTGCTATTTTAGCCTGATAAATTCGATGGACTTCGGCCAGTTGTTCTTTTTGCTCATTTGTCAGCGGTTTTTCCGGCGTACCGCCTAGTTTTTCCATTGCTAATTCAAACGCGCTTTTCATGATACAAATCCTTTTTTTATACAACAAACGACCAAAATACAGTTAATAATATAATACTTAAAAGAAAATTAAAGACAAAAACACGCCAAAATAATATTCTGCTCGGAGGTGTAAAAAAGGAATACTATTTATTCTATAAAGTTCTTTTCGAAAATAGATCCTATTTTATAAACGGAAAAAATCAGAATTATTTCATTATTTAGAGATAAATTGGCCAAAATTTTTGCACCAATCAGGTCTTTTTTCGAAGAGGGGTATATTTCCTTTTTATTTCATATCCTATCGTTTCACGGGTTTTGATTTTATCAATTGTATAAGAGTTGCTTTTTTTACTTGATTTTTCCAAAAAACAGCATAAATTTTAAGCACGCTTAGAATATTATTTATTTTTTTATAGGGAGAAAAAGATTATGGATAAGACAATGCTTCACGACATATTTGTGGTGGCAGTTGATAATAACGCTTCTGATATTCTTATTCGTGAAAATAAAAATGTAGCATTACGCATATCTGGTTCCCTCGTGGAGATTGACTTTGTTACAAGCAAAGAGTTTTTAGAGAAGGCCCTACCTGAAATTGTTCCCCCTCATAAGATGCCCGTTTATGAAGAAACCGGTGATCTTGATTTTGCCTGGGAAGAAAAAGGAATCGCGCGTTTTCGTGTCAATTTACATCGGCAGCGCGGGCAATTTGGGCTTACATTTCGATATATTAAAGACACACCGCCGACCGTCAAAAATGCGAATTTACCCGAAGCCGTTGCCAAAATAGCGGAAGCCAATAACGGCATTATTTTCATTTCTGGTACTACTGGGAGTGGTAAATCAACAACAATGGCTGCGATGTTAGATCATATTAATTCCACAATGAATAAACATGTTATCACCATTGAGGATCCAATCGAATATACTTATACCGACAAAAAGTGTTTATTTGAACAACGTGAAGTGGGGCTGGATGCGGAGTCCTTTGATTCCGCGCTTGTACATGCGCTGCGTCAGGATCCGGATATTATTGTCATTGGTGAATTACGTAATCGTAAAACTTTTGAAATCGCAATGGCTGCTGCAGAAACGGGTCACTTGGTTATTACAACCATGCACACAAAGGATGCCGCCCAGAGTATTTTGCGTATTTTGGATATGTTTTCCCTCGAAGAGCGCGAGCCCATTCGAAAAACATTATCCGATATTCTTCATGCGATTGTTTGTCAGCGCCTCGCTCAAAAGGTCAATGGCAAAGGCTTAATTCCTATTAATGAAATTTTAATTACCACGCCTATTGTCAAACAACTGATTGCCGAAAATCAAATCGAAAAAATTTCGCAGGCGATTGAAGGCGGTGAACAGGACGGCATGATCAGTTTTAATAAATCTCTACTTAGTCGGGTTAATGATGGTCTTATTTCAGAAGAGACCGCGATTCGTTTATCCGATAATCCGCAAGCGCTGAAAATGAATTTAAAAGGAATTTTTCTAGGCAGCGGCAAAGGTATTATTCAATAATTTTTTATGCAAAAAAAAACAAACCATTCCAGAACGCAAAAAGAGAGTGGGTTTTCTCGGCAGGAAGTCCAACTACTTTTAGAAGCGCAATTTTCGACAAGATCCATGGATGGTTCTAAAAGAATTCATCGTGCAAGAACAAGTTCTGTTGGGCGAACAATTCTAAAAGTTTTGTTTTTTGTTTTTTTGTTTATATTTCTATATGGTGTTTTGAAAGAACTATTTTTCTAATGAGTACTCCACGAAAAAAATTAGCCATTTTGGGTTCCACTGGCGTTATCGGCAAAGCGTCACTCCAAGTAGCCGACCACTGCAGTGACCGGATACAAGTCACCGCGCTAGTCGCCGGAAAACAAACAGCATTATTGGCAAAGCAAATTCAAAAATACGGCTGCCATTACGCAAAAGCAATCCACAATGACGAGTTAAAAAAAGATCTGAATTCAACCCCCTGTAATTTATTAAATGAGGATGAATTATGCGAATTTGTGGCCAGTTCAAATGTGGATATACTCCTCTGTGCTATTGTTGGCACATCGGGACTAAGGCCCGTATTAGCCGCCCTGAAAGCCGGAAAAACAATCGCGCTTGCCTCCAAAGAAATTCTTGTCATGGCAGGACAAATTGTGCACCAATACTTAAAACAGTATGGCGGGAAGCTTCTTCCGGTTGACAGTGAACACTGCGCGATTTTTCAATGTATGGATAAACAGGAAAAGAACGAAGTTCAGAAAATTATTTTAACGGCGAGTGGCGGACCCTTTCACGCGACTCCGGAGCTCAATTTTGATACGGTTACCATTGAGCAGGCATTAAAGCATCCAACTTGGACCATGGGGCCCAAGATCACTTTTGACTCCGCGTCCTTAATGAATAAGGGCCTGGAAATGATTGAGGCGCGCTGGCTTTTCGATTTACAGCCCGCGCAAATTGAAGTCGTCATTCATCCGCAGTCCATTGTTCATTCGATGGTAGAATTTATTGACAGCAGTATTTTAGCGCAGCTTGGTGTTCCGGACATGAAATTACCCATTCAGTATTGTTTGGATTATCCGCATCGTCATCCCAGTTTAACGCCAGCGCTTGATTTCACGAGTAGCCGGACTCTCACGTTTACGGCTCCAGATATACAGCGGTTTCCATCTCTCCGTTTAGCCCGAAATGTAATGGAGAACGGCGGGCCTGGTGGAGCCATTTTTAATGCCGCAAATGAAATCGCGGTTGAAAAATTCTGCAAAAGCGAAATTCATTTTTCGGATATTTTCAAGATTGTGGAAAAGACATTAGAGCGATGCGTTGATCTTCCCGGTAATACCCTGGAAGAAATTATCGAAAGCGATCATGCTGCCAGAAGAATCGCGAAAGAATTATAAAATAACAGCTTTTTTTCCCTTCTTTCGTCTTTTGATTTCAAAAACAGATAGAAATTAAGCATAAACGCGATCGACGGAATCTTACGAAATAAAAATTCTTGCTTGCTGCAACTTCCGTTGCGCGCACCGAATGTATAGGCTAATCGTTTGTTGGATTTGAGTGTTGGCTGTTGGATATTCAAATTAGGACGTTTAACTTGACAGCTCTACAAAGTTAAACTTAGGAGCTAACTCATTATAAATTACTTGTGCGGAAACGGCACTTACTTATCTTAATATGGGCTAATCTTCCAGTATTGACAAATGGTGGGTCTGCAAGCACTTTTTGACAGCGTCCATTTTATCTGCAGAGGGAGGGCATTGACCTGTCAAGTTAAATTCCCGGCCTACCGCAACATATTTGTTTTTGGCATAGCCGTGATAGGGGAGCACCCTAATTCCTGTCAAGTGTTTTAGCCGGCTGAGAAACTCCCCGGCGCTATTAAGGTCTGTATCTGTGTCGTTCAACCCCGGAATGAGAGGCATTCGGATTTCGATGGCGCAGCCGGCCTCGTCCAGGCGTTGCAGATTTTTCAAAATGAGTTTATTGCCGTGGCCAATGTATTCCCGGTGTTTGGCATTATCGGCTTCCTTGAAATCATACAGGAACAAATCCGTGTACGGTATTACCTTGACAAAGGCTTCCCAAGGGACATTACCGCAAGTATCCACTGCGGTATGAATTCCATCGGCATGCAAACGCTCGAAAAACTCGGCACAGAAATCCGCCTGAAGCAGGGGTTCGCCACCGGAGACTGTTACCCCACCGCCTGAATTATGGTAGAAAAGCCGGTCGCTCAGTGCC
Organism: Lentisphaeria bacterium; assembly: GCA_041669565.1. GTDB lineage: Bacteria > Verrucomicrobiota > Lentisphaeria > Oligosphaerales > Oligosphaeraceae > JBAYAV01. Next base: position 4,169 of record JBAYAV010000044.1, on the reverse strand, counting down.
ATCTTCATCGCTTCGTCAACCGTGATGGGGCGGCCGTACAGCTCCAATGCCTGAGTGGGACAGACGTCCGCACATTTACCGCAGGCTACACATTGATCTCGATCATAGAGATGCCGACCATTTACAATCTGATGGCAGTCGCAAACTTGTGTACAATTACCACAGAGAATGCATTTATCGGCGTAAAATCCTAACGTAGGATGCGAATCGATACTCTCAGGGTTGTGACACCACAGACAATGCAAGGGGCAGCCTTTCATAAAGAGAGTGCTACGCAATCCTGGCCCGTCGTGAATGGTCAGGCGCTTGAAATCAATATATAATCCCTGAATCATACCAGAGCCTCTGCCTGAGCAATAAAAGCATCCTGAGAATCGCGGTCCAGATCGATGAAGCGAATATTCCAGCCACAGACTCTCACTTGCAGGTTGGTAAATTTCTCCGGCTCTTGTTGTGCCTGTTTGAGACTTTCGGCATTAAAAATATTGAATTGTATAGCGAGACCACCCTGCTCAAAATACGTTCGGATGAGTTCTGGGATAACGCCCCTGCCCCTATCGCCAGCGACAGCACTAGGATGGAGCATGATGTCCAGGATCGACCCATCAAGAAATTGTGCGTGGTTTAAGCGAGCCGATGAGTTAATCAACGAAGTCACGCCGTTGCGGTCCATTCCAATGCTACTAGACAAATTTTGGGCCAGTCGTTTTCCTTTATGGCGGCCGTTAGGAAGGGCACCGGTTTTTGCCCCGAAGTTAACATTGAAATAGATGGACCAGATCCCCGTCTGAAAATGTCCGCCACGGGTGTTAGCACTATGGTTGATCAAGTTAGCAGTGAAAGCAGAAATACGTTTAGCGATGCTGTCCAGCTCGGGGTTGTTGTTTCCCCATTTTGGCAAGGTGTTGAGTATTTTGGCTTGCAGTAGCGGAGCATCCTGCCAGTCGTTTTGCAAGTGTTGTTTCAATTCTTCTAGGGTGACTATCTGGCGGTTGAAGACCATCTCGCGGACGGCATCAAGCGAATCGGCTGCATCGGGCAAGCCAGCGCACATTATTCCCGAGTTGTTATATTGAGTACCGCCATCTGAGACATCGCGTCCGCTGACCAGGCAGCAACGCATGCTTCCGGAAAGCAATGGTGATGGGTTGACGGTCTTCCAGGTTTTCTCAAATTCTCGGGCAGCAGCCATCAGGCGCTTCAGGGATTTTTCCAACAAGTCCAGATAGCTTTTTTCAAATTCGGCGTAGCTTTCGGGAAGTCTTGCTTGAGCAAAAACCAGCTCCACGACTTTGGCAAAATTGAAAGTGCAGGCCATGGAGCAGCACATTTCTCGTCCCATGATGCTTGGTTCATAACAGCCAATCAGTAGATAATCCCGGATGTCCTCTGGCGGTTTACCGCCTTCAGATAGCATTTTTCGGGCAACCTGATCATTACTGAAAACGATGCCGGTTAGCCCTTCCAGCACACAGCTTACTGCCAATTTCTTAATGGAGGCTGGGGTATGCGGATTAATCCGTAGACAGATTTTCGGATTACAAGTGCGCACTTCTCGCCAGGCCTGCAACGCCAGCAGAGTGAAATGATTGGATAAATCACGTTCCTTTTCATCGGAAGAGCCAAAATTGAGATTTTTCCCATAACTTATGTTTTGGGCTAGGCATTTCAGATAGAAAAAATGAAGCAGATCCTTGACTTGCCTGTCCGTGGCAATGCCTTGTTTGTTGTCATGTTGGTAGAAAGGCCAGAACAGCTGGTCGAAAATGCCCTGGGAGCGCACAAGCTCCCCCTCCATCTCTTGTAGTTGGTTGTATAAATAAGACAATTGCAGAGCCTGGTACAACGTCTCCGGGGCTTTGTCGGCTAGAAACTCTAGATTGTCTGTCACGATGTCGTTGCCCGCCTTCCGTGCTTGGTCGGCCAGCCGTAAAATGAAATTACGGAAACTGTCATAGACGATGGCCACCGCCCGGTAAAAATCCGAGTCGCCCGCCGCAAGGGCCCGGTCCCGCAGCCCCGTGACCCCCAATTCCAGAATACTGCTCCAATCTGGAGAAGTATGGCTCAAATCCAACTTGGCTTCTCCGAGGCCGCTATCCCGGTCCCGCTGGTTGGCAGCGATGTCGGGGATGGGATTCTCCCGGGCCCAAATCTGCTGATAAGGCAGCAGCAAATCCCGTCCATCCAAGTGGTCGGCGAAGGGATCGTCCGGGTCTACATCCAGCCGTCCGTTTTCCACGATCAGTTTGAATAAATTGGCTTTGAGCAGAATGTGTGGCAAATCGCGATTGGCCGCAGCATAACCGCTCAATTTTTCCCGTAACATTTCTTTAGACAGGCCGCTCTCTGAGTCAAAATGAGGCTCGCTATATTGCTTGAGCAACTTTTCCCGCAATGTTTTAAATGAATTTAACATAATTTGCTTTTCAACAACCTTTTTCTCCCATTTTTTCTTTCGGGAGTTATTCAAAAACTGCTACCTAAATCCGTAAAGTATTACATAAAAAACATGAAAAATAGTTGACAAACTATTTATTTATAACAAATTATCTAACAAATACTATAACTCTACTCACCAACAAAATTATCAATACTTAAATTTATGCTAAGTTCTTAAGAAATCAACTCGAAGGACGGTTTTGCTTTTATAAAAAAACGGTTCGATGGAAATGTCCGCAAGAAGGATTGGGATGCTGAACTGCCAGCGACACGTAATTCCTGTTATTCGACATCCGCCATTGGCCTCATGACCGCCGACAACAGCAACTATGCGGACATTGAAAAGTTCCATTTCGACTTTCTCTTTCGTAAGGTTGCGGGCGGTGTAATTTCTCAAGCGGTGCATCGCCATCATGATACAGGCGGGATTATAAGGTCAAAGAGCTGCTCGTACGTGTCGATTCCGGACAGGACTCAAGTGATTTCATCAAGGTACCTGAATTCTATTGCTGTCTTTTAATTGATCCTTTTCCCATTGTATCGGATTATCGATAATATATTTTGTGATGCGTTGATATTCTGCTTCATCTCTAATAATAGGATCGTAATAGTTGGGTTCAAAAAAAGGATTATGTCGATTGTATTTTAGAATATATAAATCATTTTTGTCAATATAATCATCAATTTTTGAATTGACCGCTGATTTAAAACAACCGGTATAATAGTGATGTCCCCGTTCCGATGTCTTTTTTGGGGGGGGTATAGAGACGCACGGCCGTGCGTCGTTATGAGGGGAAAGACGAAACAGCCACCCATTCTTATATGGTCGCGGGCTTTTATGCGCACATTCCCAACATGTCATCGCAATGAGGACGTCTTTCTCCGTATTTCAACGATGATATTTTTTGGAGAGATATGCTCATTTCTATATCATCCAATCTTCGTGATTATATTCCTGAATTCTTCCCTCTTCTCTATAGAACAAAAAGAAAAACCTTTTTTTAAAATATTATAGGTGTTGTGCTTCCCCGATTTAAAGAATTATCCCATGTTATTGTGTTCTACAAAAACATGGGAAGAATTCAGGTATCTTATACTGTAAACCAAAATGATTCATGCTTTCTTTCAAAAAAAATTATCGGTCATTTTGCGGTTTTTTAAGATGAAGATTTGAAATGATAGCCTTTCTTTAGTCTTGGTTTTGTTGCTTTAAAATAGCCACAATTTTTTTCTGCCAATTTTTATATTGGTCGAGTTTAAATGGTGGGTTTCCGGAAATATAATGATTCCATGCATACTCAGAACCATTTCTAAATTCTATCAGCAGACAGCGTTTATCGCCCATTGAAGCGGGAATATTACCAACGACAGAAACCGAATTTTGAGGAATCCTTTTTTCTCCGGAAAGCAGTACTTCTTCTGTTTCAACATCCTTCACGGTATATTTCACGACTGCTTCGACCCGCTGATCATTACATGCGATCAGTTCATGCTGCCAATTTTTATATTCTTTCAACATAAGACAGACATGTCGTTGAGAGCGCTTAATATAATTGTACGCCAATTTTTTATTGAAATAGTAATCGACGACTGCATCGGAAAACTGTGGCCATCCATCCAGCAGGTTCCACCAGATAATTCCAGTACGTCGCCATTTGTTCATTCGGAACATCTCGATAAAAAATTTATCGGCTTCTGCCTGCACTGATTGACTAGCAAAAGCGAAG